>JBAUIG010000090.1:0-12454 GCA_049682735.1 Candidatus Macondimonas sp.
AGCGCCACGTCCTTCAGCGAGGTTTCGCTGATGGCCATGGTGCCGGAAAGGGAATGCAACACACCGACCTTAATGGTGTCGGCCGCCTGGGCAAGCGTGCCGGCCGTCGCAACGGCGGCCGCAAACAGCCAGGGGGCAGCCCGGCGCAGAGATTTCGCCTGGAACATGAAGTACTCCTTGATTGACTCATGAGGCCAAGAACATGAAGCCCCCGCATCCCGCAGGGGCTTTGACCTTGCTTAATTGATGTCGAAGTTGTACTTGAGGCTGAACACCATGGTGTCGCCCTGCTCGGTTTCATCGCGGGTTTCTCCCGCAAGAACGTAGGTCAAGCCCATGGTGGCACCCGTTTCGCCGATGGGATGCGAAAGGGTGAAATTGGCATGGCGGAAACCGGAATCCTGCAGCGTTACGCCGCCCAGTTCATCGTTGTCATCGTCGTCGTAGGTGTAGTAACCCAGATCGATGGCAAAGGTGAAATCGGAGGGCAATTCAAAGGCATAGCCGGCCGTCCAGTAGATATCGCCGCTGTTGCCCCACACGCCGTCGTTGAGCAGATACTGCATCTTGGCGTAGGCGCCCTTGTAGGACACGCCCAGCAGGGCCTCGGTCAGGTCGGAATCGTCGACGCTGATGTAGTAGTACTGGATCAGGCCGATGTTGAAGGTGACATCGCCCACCGTGGGGGCGTAGCCAAAGTAGAAATCATTTTCGAAACCGGTCTTGGCGGTATCGGTGTCGCCGCCGGTGTCGTAGTTGTAATCCAGGCTGGAACCCCAATAGCCCGCGTAGAAACCGCTTTCATGGGTGTAGTCAAAGCCCCCTTGCAGCGCCGGATCATCACTTTCGGCATCGTTGGTCACGCCACGCAGCACGTATTTGGAAAAGACGCCGATGTTGCCGGTGGTGGTCGCCTGGGCGGTTTGCGCCGCCAGTGACAAAACGCCCAAGGCGGTGATGCCCATGATCTGGCGACTGAGGGAAGATGCCTTCATAGTCCTTGCTCCTAACGTTGGTTGCCCTGAGTACCGGCCCACGTTGGCCGGATGGGCGTTTTTATGGCCCATGGAGCCTAAGCAGCATCCGTGCCATCAAAACTGCAACGCCAGAAGCGGTCAATTGTCACTTATTTGCCACAGAGCAAGGCGGCGCGCGGCGGTTGGCTCGTGCTTCGGGAACTTTTTACGTGCAACACAAGTCATGCCCGCACCGGATTGGTGCAAGCCGTCGCGGAGCAGATCCAAATCAGCGTCCCGGCAATCCTTCCCGCTCAATGAAGGCGACAATCTCAGGCAAACCCGCGCCGGTCTTGAGGTTGGCGAAGACAAAGGGCCGTTCCCCCCGCATCCGGCGTGCATCGCGATCCATCACCTCCAGGGACGCGCCGACGTGCGGCGCCAGATCGGTCTTGTTGATGATGAGCAGATCGGAACGGGTGATGCCGGGGCCGCCCTTGCGGGGAATCTTGTCGCCTGCGGAAACATCAATCACGTACAGCGTCAGGTCGGACAGTTCCGGGCTGAAGGTGGCGGCCAGGTTATCGCCCCCGCTTTCCACGAAAACGAGATCGAGGTCAGGGAAGCGCTCGCCCAATTCGGCCACCGCCGCGAGGTTCATGGAAGCGTCCTCGCGGATGGCGGTATGGGGGCAGCCGCCGGTTTCCACGCCGATGATGCGCTCGGGCGCCAGGGCCCCGCTGCGGGTCAGGAATTCGGCGTCCTCGCGGGTGTAGATGTCATTGGTCACGACGGCGATCTGATAGCGGTCGCGCAAGGTTTTGCACAAGGCATCGACCAGTGCCGTCTTGCCCGAGCCCACCGGTCCGCCGATCCCGACCCGCAACGCCTGCTTCATCCCCATTTCCGGTTCTCCGATCCAGCGCCGTGACGCGGCGTCGCGTCCCCGCCTTGCGCGAGGACGTCCCTACCTTAGGGAAACACCGGAGAAATGGGAATCCATTCCCCCCACGCGCATCAAGCGGAGCGACGCTCAGGCCGCCGTGGGCGCGCGCAAGCTGGCCATATCGATGACGAAACGGTACTTGACGTCGCTCTTGAGCATCCGCTCATAGGCTTCATTGATGGCCTGCATCGGGATGAGCTCGATATCCGAGACGATGTCATGCTCGGCGCAGAAATCGAGCATCTCCTGGGTCTCGGCGATGCCCCCGATGAGCGAACCGGCGAGCTGGCGGCGCTTGAAGATGAGGTTGAACACTTGCGGCGCGGGATGCGGCTCGGCCGGCGCCCCCACCAGGGTCATGGTGCCGTCGCGCTTGAGCAGATTCAGATAGTCATCCAGCCGATGCGGGGCAGCCACGGTATTCAGGATGAAATCAAAGCGATTGCGCTGCGCCGCCATCTGTTGCTTGTCCTTGGAGATCACCACCTCGTCGGCGCCCAGGCGATGCGCGTCGGCCTGCTTGTCAGGAGATGTGGTGAACAGGACCACGTGCGCCCCCATGGCATGGGCGATCTTGACGGCCATATGCCCGAGCCCGCCCAGCCCCACCACGCCGACCTGCTTGCCCGGCCCGGTCTGCCAATGGCGCAGCGGCGAGTAGGTGGTGATGCCGGCGCAGAGCAGCGGCGCCACCGCGGCGAGTTGGCTCGCGTCATGGCGGATAGTCAACACAAAGGACTCTTTCACCACGATGGTCTGGGAATAGCCGCCGTAGGTGTTCTCGCTGCCACGGCCGTTGTAGGTGCCGGTGAAGCCGTTCTCGCAATACTGTTCCAGACCCTCGGCGCAGGACGGGCATTGCTGGCAACTGTCGACCATGCAACCCACCCCCGCCAGATCGCCGACCTTGAACCGGGTCACCCGCTCTCCCACCGCCACCACACGGCCGACGATCTCATGGCCGGGAACAGAGGGATAAAGCGTGTTCTGCCATTCGTTGCGGGCGGTATGCAAGTCCGAATGGCACACCCCGCAATAGAGGATTTCGATCCCCACGTCCTCCGGCCCCGGATCGCGGCGCTCAAAATCGAAGGGCTGCAGCGGGCTGGACGGATCGTGGGCAGCGTAACCGCGGGTCTTGATCATGAGGTGAACTCCTTCGCATTCGAAACCGAGGATACCGGATCAGCCATGGACAGCTGTGCTCCCATGGCCTTGATCGGCGGGACGGATGGCACGCCCGCGGATTCATTGCGCCGCTGGGGCGAAAGACTCGATCCGAGGCATGGCCGCAGTTTCGGCTCCGAAGACCCACAAAGGTTCCGGAATTGCCGCGAGGCCCAACGGCAGGCAGGCTCGACCATGAAACAGAAAACCTGCCCGCCGACGAAGCGGCATCAATGATGGCGACGACGAGGGTACAGCGGCGGCTCACCCGGGGGGCGGCGGCGGAAGCGCCGATAATTCCAGAAATACTGCTCCGGATAGCGTTTGATCAATGCCTCGACCGCATCGCTCAACACCTGCGTTCCCACCTGAGAATCAGGGTCGGCCACTTCCTCCGGCACCCGCTCAAAATGGATGCGGTAACCCTGCCCCCAGGCCAGCCGTTCCGCGAAACACAGGATTACCGGCACCTTCGCCTTATGGGCCAAACGCGCCAGCAACACCGGTGTGTGGGTCGGCTGGCCGAAGTGCGTCACGAACACCCCGCCGAACTTGGGATCCTGATCCGGCAACAGGCCGGCCAATTCCTTGCGCCGCAAAGCCGCCATGAGCGCCCGCACGCCGCTCTGGTCCGCAGGCTCCAGTCGTGCGCCCAGGCGCTGACGACGCTCGCGGATCCAGCGATCCAGCGCGCCTTCCTGAGGCCGGTACAAAGCTGTCAGCGGATAGTGGATCGACAGATAGTTGCTCACCATCTCCCAACAGCCCAGATGGGGCGTGGCCACGATCGCGCCGCCTTTGGACAGCGCCTCCCCGATCAGCGCCTCGCCCCGGGTTTCCCTTACCAGCGCCGCCACCCCACGCCGATCGGCGCTCCACACCTTGCCCGATTCGAAGATCAGGCGCCCCAGATGCGCCAGTGCCTTGCGCCGCAGGCGCCGCCGCCAGGCCGGGGATTGATCCGGAAAACAGAGCGCCAGATTGATATCCACCATGGTCCGCAAGCGCAGCGGCAGCAGCGACAGGGCCATCCCCAACGCCGCGCCTGTCAAATGCAACAAGGGCAAAGGCAACAGGGCAAAGGTGCGCAACAGCCAGATGCGGAAATCAGGCATGGGATCCAAGACCGTACTTTCGGAGGAGCGCCATTCTGGGAGTGCGCTGCTTGTCCTGTCCAGACCGCTTGCGATTCTCTCTGTCGACACCCATCCCGTTATCCAGGGCGTTCCTTTCGCCATGGACAGGCAGCAGGATGTTGCGATTCAGGCAGCGGTGATTCTCGTCCTGATCATCCATCGTCAAATGAGCGTAGTGCTTTCCCTTCCCAACACCCAGTCAGTCCAAGGTGTAGCACTTCATGCTGAGACTGTCGGCCTTGGATAATCCATTGATAGTAGAGTGGAAACGATGCTGACCAGCTCAGCGGCCCTGTCGACCATCGCCCGTTCCGACAATGGTGGCTGGCCCGGACCTGTTATCGCAGCAAAAGCGTGGGAATGGTCGACGAGCGCAGCAGGTCGGCGGTCTTGCTGCCGAACAGCAGGCTGCGCAGCGGAGAGTGCCCGAAGGCGCCCATGATGAGCATGTCAATGGACTGATCCTTCACCGTCTTGGCGATGATGCTCTCGGCGTCACCCGGGATCAGAGCTGCCGAGACCGCGAAGCCGGCAGCTTCCAGGGTGGTCCTGGCCCATTCCAGCTGTCGGGGGGCGTCCTTCTTTTCCCGGCCGGACATCAGCAGGCAGATCGGCAGGCCTCGGAACAGCGGACTGCCGGCAACCATTTTGACGCCCCGCCGGGTCACCATACTGCCGTCGAAGGCGATCATCACGCGCTGCGGCTCCTTGAAGCCTTCGGTCACGGTCAGGATCGGTCTGTTCAGGGCGCGCACGACACGTTCCACGTTGCGCCCTATATCTCGTTGTGTTGTATCTGCGGACTCCCCACGGCGACCCAGCACCAACAGGCGCACGCCTTCGGCCTGCTCTACCAAGGTTTCTTCCAGCTCACCGTGACGCTGGCGAACATCGACCCGCGCGGCACCGGCAGCGATTGCACGCTCGCGCAGGCGGTTCAAAAAGATGCGGCCTTGCTCGCGGGCACTTCGGGCACGGGCCTCGTCCTCTTCCGACAACTTCACCAGCAGTTCCTGCTGGGCGTTGACACCGATGGTCCCGCTGCGGTCTTCTCCCGATCCCTGCTCGGGATGGGGGACGAGGACGTGCAGGAATTCCAGCGGCGCGTCCATGCGACGCGCCGCCCATGCGGCATAGTCGGCCACGTAGTCGGCGAAACGGGATTGATCCACACAGGCCAGGACTTTGTTTTCATTCTCCATGATCGCCTCCCCTTTCAATGGCCCATGAGCAGGTCGTCGGCGCCGTCTTTGTCATGCACGGCGAACTTGTCCACCATCGTGGCGCTGGCCTCGTTCAGGCCGATGACCTCGACCTCGGTGGCCTCGCGCCGGAACTTGATGACGACCTTGTCCAGGGCGCTGACGGCGGTGATGTCCCAGAAGTGGGCGCGGCTCACGTCGATTCGTACTTTCTCGATGACTTCCTTGTAGTCGAAGGCATTGATGAAGCGTTCTGCCGAAGCGAAGAACACCTGCCCTGTCACGGTATAGGTGCGCACGCGACCTTCGTCTTCCGTGCGTGAGGCAATGCGCAGAATCTGGCCCACCTTGTGGGCGAAGAAGAATCCGGACAGCAGCACGCCGATCAGCACGCCCTTGGCCAGGTCGTGCGTGCCGACCGTGACCACGACAGTGGCGAGCATCACCACACTGGAGCTTTTGGGGTGCTGTCGCAGACCCCTGATCGAGGCCCAGTTGAAGGTGCCGATGGACACCATGATCATCACCGCGACCAGCGCGGCCATCGGGATGCGGGCCACCCAGTCGCCGATGAACACCACCATCAGCAGCAGGAACACGCCTGCAGCCAGCGTGGAGAGACGACCCCGGCCACCGGACTTCACGTTGATGACCGACTGGCCGATCATGGCGCAACCCGCCATGCCACCGAGGAAGCCAGAGGCGATGTTGGCCATGCCCTGGCCCACGCATTCGCGGTTCTTGTTGCTGTTGGAATCGGTCAGCTCATCGACGATGGAGGCCGTCATCATCGATTCCAGCAGGCCGACCACGGCCAGGGTGGCCGAGACCGGGAAGATGATCCCGAGAGTTTCCAGATTCAGCGGTACACCAGGCAGCAGGAAGATCGGCAGGCTGTCGGGCAGCTGGCCCATGTCGCCCACGGTGCGAATGTCGAGGCCGAGGAAGATTGCCACGCCGGTCAGCACGGCGATGGCAACCAGCGGCGATGGCACCGCCTTGGTGATGTAGGGGAAAAGATAGATGATCCCGAGGCCGGCCGCCGTCATGGCGTAAACGTGCCAGGTGACATTGGTCAGCTCGGGCAGCTGTGCCATGAAGATCAGGATAGCCAGCGCATTGACGAAGCCGGTGATGACCGAACGCGAAACGAAGCGCATCAAGGCGCCGAGCTTGAGCCAGCCCGCAATGATCTGGAGCACGCCGGTCAGTACGGTGGCCGCCAGCAGGTATTGCAGACCATGTTCCTTGACCAGTGTGACCATCACCAGCGCCATCGCGCCTGTGGCGGCCGAGATCATGCCCGGCCGGCCGCCCGCAAAGGCAATCACGGTAGCGATGCAGAAAGAGGCGTACAGGCCGACCTTGGGATCGACGCCGGCGATGATCGAGAAGGCGATTGCTTCGGGGATCAGTGCCAGTGCGACGACGATGCCCGCCAGCAGGTCGTTTCGGACATTGGAAAGCCAGTCCTGGCGCAAGGATTTCATCATGGGGTCTGTTCCGGGTTATGGGCTCGGCCACAGGCTGGGCCGAAGCAGAGGCGGGAATGCCCTTTTCCCGACCTCGGAGAAGAGGACGGCCCCAGACGATGGGGGCCCAGTCGGAGGTACAGCCTCGTGCGAAGATTTGGTATTTGAAAAAGCGGTCTCGCTGCGAGACTGATGGTTAGACTGGTAAAGACTCCAAATGATGGCTGACGCCAAGGCGTGCGGGTTTCGATATCCCGGCGAGTCGGGCCGGGATTTTATCATCTTGCATCACAGCGAAAAAGCGCAATTTGCCGATTGCAAGCCGCGCCCGTCGACGACGCGACCGAAAAAGCTCTTCAGCGTCGGCACGATGCCGTTCGGGCATTCCTGCTCGCGGTAGACGGTGCGGCCGTTCTCGACCACTTCCTGATACGGCTGGCGGTGATACACGATCACCAGGGAGGATCCTGGCCGGGCGTGCGCATTTACAGCAGGGATCGCAGGGGACCGTCGTCGGTGTTTCACCTCACAGTGGTGCCGTTTTTGCGGCGCGTCGGGTCATTCGGCCGGGAGTTTCTGCTCCAGGAACAGCGCCAGACGCGTCATCCGTTCCAGCGCGTTGACCGACAGGGTGGCGCCGGAAATACCGTTGATGGTGCGATCCAGGCGCTGGTTCTCGCTCAGGCCAGCGCCCTCGAACTGGCGCGTGAACGCGGGGTACCGCACCTCACCGCCGCGGCTCTCCCGATAGACCAGAATGCGGACCTGCTCGATCCGGCCGTCCTGAATCAGGATGCCTGTTGTGATCGGTTGCTCCTTGCCGATTTCCTCAAGGACAAAAGCCACGCGGCCGGTGGCCCGCCAGTAAGTGATCCGAGGGGGTGGCCGATGGCCCAGGATCGAAGTCGCGCCATCGCCCAAAGGGCCAGTGAGCCAGAGTGTCTGGGCAGTCGGCGGGTTGCCGTCAAAGCTGTCGGCGATAAAGGCCTCCGGTGCCTGGTACACGCGGGTTGCCCCGCACAAAGCCACGATCACGAAGACCCCGCATCCGGCACGTGCGATGCGCCGAATGCGGGCTTTCCAGCGCGCCGAAGCGCTTATCTCGCGATGCTCAGAATTGATAGCCGATGCCCAGATTGAAGCCATCGAAGCCACCGCGCCCATCGGGTCCGTTCTCCCACTGATAGTCGGCCTTCAGCACCACCTGCGGGATGGGCCAGAAGTTCACACCGATGTCGGCCTGGTCGAAGGTGTTGTCCCCCGCTGCGCCCGCTTCGGTGTCCCACTCGCTGTAGCGCGCAAAGACGCCCCACTGCGGCGCGATGCGCCAGGACGGCTCGACATACCAGCCATACTGCTCATCCCGGCCAATCGCTTCCGCCTCTGCACTGTCCAGATCCCAACGTGCGTAGAGCGCGCGCAAGCCCAGCGGACCACGCTCCAGGACGACATGGGTTTCCACCAGCACCGCGGGCGTTTCAGGTCCTTCGCCCTGGGTGATGTCGCGTTGGTACTGCGATGAAATCCCCCAGGACACACCCGGTACACCGGCCCAGCGCAAACGCCCGGTCACGGCCGGATCGCTCGCATCGGCTTCGGAGACTTTCTGGCGGCCGCCGCGGATACTGAAATCGTCGCTGCTCAGCCCCGAATGCAGGGCCAGGTCGTATCCCCAGCCGGCGCTGAAATTTCCGGAGAGGGCAGCGCCGCCTTCCCACCAGGTGGTCGGGATGATCACGCGCTCGATGGGATTGCGTTCGACGCCGTAGAAGGTCGGAGGTTCGTGGGTTTCATTGAGTATCCCCACCGGAACCAGAAACAGGCCGCCCTTGGCCTGAGTATTGTCGTTCAGGTCAAACTCGATGTACGCCTGTTCCAGCTCGATTTCGCCGTTCTGGTCGTCGCCGGCGATGGCATGTTCCAGCTCGACTTCCGAACGAAAGCGGATGCGATCAGTGAAGTCGTAGCCGAAGAACACCACGAAGCGATGAAAATCGATCTCATCTTTGGTTGCGCCGGTGTCATCGTTCTCCAGATTGTTGTAGTGCAGCTCGCCGTAACCGCCCAAATGGAAACCATCAAGAGGAGACGTGGCGTTCCCTGGCGCCTCGGCGGCGTCGGCCAGCGCATCGAGCCGGCGTTCGGCTTCCTCGAGCCGCTGGCGCAGGTCGTCGATCTCTTCCTGGGGCGTGGGCGCAGCAAATGCGGTTCCCATGCCTACGAGGCTCAGTCCGCCCAGTTTTAAAGCTGTCCTGATCAGTCGGGCTGATGTGGGGTGTTTCATTGAGAGTTTTCCGTCTGTCCTGAGTAAAGGCGGAAACAAATCTAACAAACACTTCAGATAATGAGAAGTATTATTGCTATTAGTCAACCTTCGTAATCGAGTCAGTTTGTTCCATCTGTGTTCATGGATGATTGCGGGCCGACGCAGGATTGGCGATGCAGGTGTCTGGTTCGGCGGGCTGCCTACCCCAGAAATACCCGACTCGCTGGATAGCGGATTCTGGGTATCGCGCGCGTCGCCAGGAAGAAACCCAGGGTCAGGGGGCCCACGCGGCCGATGAACATGAGCAGGATGATGACGGCGCGGCCAACGCCATCCAGCTCGCCGGTAGCGCCACGGGAAAGCCCCACGGTGCCGAAGGCCGATGCGACCTCGAAAATCAGATCGAGAAAATCGCCGTCATGGGAGACCGTGATGATGAATGCGCTGATCATCACCAGCAACATACTGAGGACGGTAGCGCCAGAACCTTCAGAACTTCCTCATAGCCCAGGCTGCGGCCATAGGCATGCAGCGTCGAACGACGCTTGAAGAACGCCACCGTTGCCAGCAGAAGAACGATAAACGTCGTGACCTTGATGCCACCGGCCGTCGATGTGCTTCCACCGCCAATCAGCATGAGTGAGATGAACATCAGCGAGGTGCTGTCGTGAATGGCGCTGATGTCCACGGTATTGAAACCGGCCGTGTGGGTCGTGGTCGCCTGGAACCAGCTCACGCTGAGCTTGTCCGCGATGTTGTCGAACTGACCCAGGGTGAGCGGGTTGTTCCATTCGAGCGCGGCGAAGGCTGCAGTCGACCAGACGATGAGCGCGGCCGTCCCCACCAGCATCAGTTTGGTGTGCAGCGCCAATCGATGCCAGCGCCGGGTGCGGTAGAGGTCGGCGAGCACGCTGAAGCCAATCCCACCGACGATGAACAGCAAGGGCACGAAAAGATTGACCAGCGGATTGGTCGCCCACCGCGAGAGGCTATCGGGAAAGAGCGAGAAACCGGCGTTGTTGAAGGCTGAAACTGCATGGAACAACGCCTGCCAGAGCCCGTGCCCAATACCGAAATCGGGCACGAACACGGCCGCCAGCACCAGTGTCCCGGCCAGTTCGCAGAGCAGGACCACGCGCAGGATGATGCGCACCAGATGCATCAGATCGGTAATTGACGTCTGGTTGAGATCCTCGCGCAGAAACACCACTTGCGGCAGGCCGATGGGCACCCTGAGCATGGAAAGCACCAGCACGGCAAAGGTCATGAGGCCCAGACCACCGAGTTGTATCAGCCCCATGATGACGACTTGCCCGAACAGCGTGAACTGGCTGCCCGTGTCGACCACGGCAAGACCGGTTACCGTCACGGCGGAGACCGCCGTAAAAACGGCGTCCGACCAGGAGATGGGAGCCACGGTCGCGGCCGGGAATTTCAGTAGCCCGGCGCCGGTGGCGACGAGGGCAGCGTACAGGAGCATCAGCACCGCCGGCGGCGGCAGCCGGATACTACGCCGCCTACGTCGCCGAAACAGGGGATGAAAACGCTTCAACACGGACGCGACGGT
Organism: Candidatus Macondimonas sp.; assembly: GCA_049682735.1. Lineage (GTDB taxonomy): Bacteria > Pseudomonadota > Gammaproteobacteria > UBA5335 > UBA5335 > Macondimonas. The sequence goes on from JBAUIG010000090.1 coordinate 10,713, forward strand.
ATCGCTAGAGCGATTCGTGGAAAGCGCTGAGATGCTGTCGGGAGCCGAGGAGAATCAGCTTGTCGTGAACAAGCAAGCGAAGATCTTCGGTCGAGCACGCATGGTATTCCGCGCCACGCATCACGCCGAGACACCGGATCTTGTATTTTTCCAGAATTCCCAGGGGCTCCAGCATCTTGCCTTCCAGATGCTCGGGAACCGTGTAATAGACGATGAAATTGCCATGGTCCAGGCTCACATAATCATTGAGCTGCGGGTTGTGGAGCATCTGGGCGATATGCTGGCCGATCTCGAATTCCGGCTGAATGACGCGATCGACACCGAGCTTGCGGAGAATGAGCTTGTGGTTTCGGCTCGTCGCCTTCGCCCAGATCACCGGCACACCGAGCCGCTTGAGGTTCATCGTGCTCAGGATGTTGGCCTCGAGATCCTCGCCGATGGCGACCACGGCAACATCGTACTTCCCCACGCCTGCTTCCCGCAAAGCCTCTTCGTCGCGACCGTCGGCTATGATCGCTTCGCTCAAGGTGTCGGCCAAAGCGCTGACATTGCGATCATCCAGGCCGATGCCGAGCACATGGCCGCCCAGCCTGGCGAGCTCGGCGGCAACGGTGCTGCCGAAAGAACCGAGCCCAATGACCACAAAGCTGCGACGTTTTCGATTCATCCGTAGCTCCCGTTACTTCGGATACATGGTGCTGACGCGATGTCGCCTCAATCGCGCACTGATTCTCCGGAGACTAAGCACCCAGGGCGAAAGGCTGCTCACATGCAGAACGCCGTGCCACCATCGAGCGCACTGGATGTAAACCATCTTGCAGCCGAGGCGAAAAAATGCGACATCGGAAGCGCTCAAGCCTCCGTTCGGCCAATGCCCGAGAGCTGGCGAAGCCAACATCGACGTCTCCCCGGTTTTGAATGGCAGGCTGCTTTGAAGTCCAGTCCAATCCTATCCATCAAGGAGAATGGACGTTAAGAAGCGATTCAGCGAAGAGCAGATCATTGGGTGGCGCGTCATTTCTAACGGTCTCGCGGGTATGCCACAACCGCAGCACATAGATGAACGAATCCTGAATTTCGTAGCGAAGCTCGTACTCCCCAATCAGAATTCGCCGTACCTCGCGGGCTCGAACTCAACAAGCTGTTCGCCGATGCGCGGATTGGTCAGCAGGATGGTCGGTGCCTTGGTCAGCGGCTGCATCACCTGCGCGGCAGCCGGCTTGTTCGCCAGGGCCAGGAATTCGTAGAGACGGGCCAAGCGTTAACGCTACATCAAATTACATCCATTTGGATGCGCCATTAAGCGGTGACGCGTACTCCTTGCCGGTCGTTGCGGAGCGGATCATGCAAACATTCGCATCGGCATGACGTTCAGCCGTTAGCGGATATGAATATTGCTCATGCCCAACAAACCGATCACACCGATAATGATCAGATAGATTGCGACGATGTAATTGAGCAGGCGCGGCATGACCAGAATGAGAATGCCGGCAATCAGCGAAACCAACGGGGTGAGCATCAAATTAACGTTCATGTTTATCTCCGGGGATATTGGTGAGCATGGAGGATGTCGCCAAGCTTACTTCAACCCAGTGCTCCCGGCGATCATCAAGCAGCGGAATGACTTTATCGAAGTATTCCACGCCATCGACCACCAGGCGCGTCACGCCGGGCGGCGCCGTATTGCTGGCGTCCATTTGCGTCACCGCGATGTGGTAGACCGTCTCGCGATAGCGGTAGTG
>JBAUIG010000091.1:0-5403 GCA_049682735.1 Candidatus Macondimonas sp.
AACCGTTATAATCGACGACCTTTAGCTGCCGCGGGTCCTTAGGATGAAACTCACCGAGGAAGCGCTCACCTTCGACGATGTGCTCCTGTTGCCGGAGTATTCCGAAGTCCTGCCGCGCGAAGTCAGCCTGCGCACCCCCCTGACCCGCGAAATCGAACTCAACGTTCCCCTGCTCAGCGCCGCCATGGATACGGTGACCGAGGCGCGTCTGGCCATTGCCCTGGCCCAGGAAGGCGGCATCGGCATCGTCCACAAGAACATGTCCATCGAGCGCCAGGCCGCCGAGGTCGCACGGGTGAAGAAGTTCGAGAGCGGGGTGATCAAGGACCCGATCACGGTACGGCCCGACCAGAGCATCCGCGAAGTGCTGGCCCTCACCCGCGCCCACGGCATCTCGGGCTTGCCGGTGGTGGACGGCGAGAACCTGGTGGGAATCGTCACCGGTCGCGACCTGCGTTTCGAGGATGAACTGGACAAGCCGGTCGCCAGCATCATGACGCCCAAGGCGCGACTGGTGACGGTGTCGGAAGGGGCGGATACGGCTCAGGTCATCGAACTGCTGCACGAGCACCGCATTGAAAAAGTATTGGTGGTCAACGAGCGCTTTCAACTGCGCGGCCTGATCACGGTCAAGGACATCCAGAAAGCCAGCGATTTTCCGATTGCCTGCAAGGACAGCCAGGGGCGCTTGCGCGTGGGCGCGGCGGTGGGCACCAGTGCCGAGAGTGACGAGCGCGTCGCGGCCCTGATGGATGCGGGTGTGGACGTGATCGTGGTCGATACCGCCCACGGTCATTCCCGCGGTGTGATCGAGCGGGTGCGGCTGCTGAAACGGCGTTACGCGGGATTGCAGGTGATCGCCGGCAATGTTGCCACGGCGGAAGCGGCGCTGGCATTGGTGGAGGCGGGTGCGGACGCGGTCAAGGTCGGCATCGGTCCGGGTTCCATCTGCACCACGCGCATCATCGCCGGCGTCGGCGTGCCGCAGGTCACGGCCGTTTCCAATGTGGCAGCCGCGCTGCGCGAGAGCGGTGTGCCCGTCATTGCCGATGGCGGCATCCGCTATTCCGGCGACCTGGCCAAGGCCATTGCCGCCGGCGCCCATTGCGTCATGATCGGTGGCATGTTCGCCGGCACGGAAGAGGCGCCCGGCGAGGTCGAGCTCTACCAGGGCCGTTCCTACAAGGCCTATCGGGGCATGGGATCCGTGGCGGCCATGCAGCAGGGCTCCAAGGACCGCTATTTCCAGGACACCACCGACGAGCTGGAAAAACTCGTGCCCGAAGGGATCGAAGGCCGGGTCCCCTACAAGGGCAGCGTGCTGGCCATCGTGCACCAGCTCCTGGGCGGCCTGCGCGCAAGCATGGGGTATACGGGATGCAATGACATGGCGCAGATGCGCACCCGCCCGCGCTTCGTCAAAGTGACCTCGGCCGGGGTGCGCGAAAGCCATGCCCACGACGTCGTGATCACCAAAGAGCCCCCCAACTATCGCGTGGATCCGGGCTGACCCCTTTTTCATCCTGAGCACCGGGCGGACTATTGCCGGCCCGGCATCGCCCTTGCCCGGAGCCCTGTCATGGCCGACATCCATGCCGACCGTATCCTGATCCTCGACTTCGGCTCCCAGTACACCCAGCTCATCGCCCGGCGCGTACGCGAGCTGGGCGTGTACAGCGAGATCCACCCCTGGGACATGGACGCCGCCGCGCTGCGCGCCTTCGCGCCCAAGGGCATCATCCTCTCCGGCGGGCCGGAGTCGGTCACTGAGGCCGGCTCGCCGCGCGTGCCGGAGTGCGTGTGGACGCTGGGCGTGCCGGTGCTGGGCATCTGCTACGGCATGCAGACCATGGCGGTGCAGCTCGGCGGCGTCGTGGAGCCCGGCGAGGTCAAGGAGTTCGGCTATGCCGAGATCCGCGCCCATGGACACTCCCGGCTGCCCGACGGCATCGAGGACCGCGTCAATCCCGAGGGCCACGGCCTGCTGGATGTGTGGATGAGCCACGGCGACCGCGTGAGCGCCCTGCCGGCGGGCTTCAAAGGCATCGCCTCCACCCCCGACGTGCCGCTCGCCGGCATGGCCGATGAAGCGCGCGGCTACTATGCCTTCCAGTTCCACCCCGAGGTCACCCACACCCCTCAGGGCAAGCGTATCTACGCCCGCTTCGTGCACGACATCTGCGGCTGCGGCAGCGCCTGGACCCCCGGCAACATCATCGCGGACGCCATCGCCGCCGTGCGCCGGCAGGTGGGCGAGGGCAAGGTGCTGCTGGGCCTGTCCGGCGGGGTCGATTCGTCCGTGGTTGCTGCGCTGCTGCATCAGGCCATCGGCGATCAGCTCACCTGCGTGTTCGTCGACAACGGCCTGCTGCGCCACCATGAGGGCGACCAGGTGATGCAGGTGTTCGCACGCAACCTCGGCGTCAAGGTGATCCGGGTCGATGCCGAGGCGCGCTTTCTGGATGCGCTGCGCGGTGTGGCCGACCCCGAGGCCAAGCGCAAGATCATCGGCGGGCTGTTCATCGAGGTATTCGACGAAGAGGCCACCCGGATCGAGGGCGTCGACTTCCTCGCACAGGGCACCATCTACCCGGACGTGATCGAGTCTGCCGGCAGCAAGACCGGCAAGGCACACGTCATCAAGAGCCACCACAACGTCGGCGGCCTGCCCGAGCACATGAAGCTCAAGCTCGTCGAGCCGCTGCGCGAGCTGTTCAAGGACGAGGTGCGCGCCATCGGGCTGGAATTGGGCCTGCCGGCCGAGATGGTGCAGCGCCACCCCTTCCCGGGGCCGGGCCTGGGTGTGCGCATCCTGGGCGAAGTGACCAAAGCCGCCGCCGACACCCTGCGCCTGGCCGACCACATCTTCATCGAGGAGCTGCGCCGTGCCGGCTGGTACGACAAGACCAGCCAGGCCTTTGCCGTTTTCCTGCCGGTGAAGAGCGTCGGCGTCACCGGCGATGGCCGCCGCTACGAGCCGGTGGTCGCGCTGCGCGCCGTCGAGACCGTGGACTTCATGACCGCCCGCTGGGCGCACCTGCCCTACGAACTGCTGGACCTGTGCTCCCGGCGCATCATCAACGAAGTGCCGGGCCTGTCCCGCGTGGTCTACGACATCTCCGGAAAACCCCCCGCGACGATCGAGTGGGAATGATCCCGCGTCTGGCATGGCCAGGCATCTGAAGGCACAAAAAGCCGCTAAGCCCTGGTGGGCGTCAGGCTACCGGTTGCATGAGGATGAAATCATTCCGGTTTTCTTCAACGCATGCCGGTTCAGGAAACTGTGGACGACCGTTATGAACAGATTTATTGGCTGGAAAGGCGCAAGCTGAACGACATCTAACCGACGTTTGCTCGGCAATTCCACGCTCGCTGGGCATCGGTGACGCACTTGTTTCCTCCAAAGGCCTCCCGACTTGAATGCCGATAGCCAGTTCACCCGGTTTTTGCAGCGCCTGAAAACCGGCCTGCGCGGCCGCGCCTGGCCTCGGGCCGCCGCCGACGAGCCTCCTTTGCGTGCTGAATTGTTCAGCGCTGACCAGATGGCGCAGCACGGTCTGGTGCTCGCCGGGTCTCACCGGCTTGCGACACGGCCAGCGCCGGATCAGCTCCTTGAACGCCTGGCCGCGAATGAAACAGCGTTGGTCGAGGTGTGCAATCTGCTGACTGGGGCGGTTTCCCAAGGCTGCCAGGTCGCACCGGCCGGCGAGTGGCTGCTCGACAATTTCTACCTCATCGAAGAACAGATCCGCACTGCCAAGCGGCACTTGCCCGAAGGCTACAGCCGGGAACTTCCGCGCCTGGCGCAGGGAGTCTCGGCCGGGCATCCGCGGGTGTATGACATTGCGCTGGAGACCATTGCCCACGGCGACGGTCGCGTCGATGCGCATACTCTCAGCCGCTTCCTGGCGGCCTATCAGAGTGTTACTGCCCTTAATCTCGGCGAGTTATGGGCAATCCCGATCATGCTGCGACTGGCCGTGATCGAGAACCTGCGGCGCATCGCAGTGCGCATCGGCGCCGGCTGGGCCGAGCGCGACCTGGCGGACGTCTGGGCGGACCGGATGACGCAGGCCGCCGAGCAGGATCCCAAGAGCCTGATTCTGGTGGTGGCCGACATGGCGCGCTCGGATCCGCCGATGGTCGGTACCTTCGTCGCCGAGCTTGCGCGTCGTCTGCAGGGACAAGGCCCCGCGCTGGCACTGCCGCTCACCTGGATCGAGCAGCGCCTTGCCGAGGCGGGCTTGACCATTGCCCAGCTGGTGCAGTCCGAGAATCAGCAGCAGGCCGCCGACCAGGTCACCATCAGCAACAGCATCGGCAGCCTGCGATTGCTCGGCGCACTGGAATGGCGCGATTTCGTCGAGAACCTGAGCGTTATCGATCAGACGCTGCGCAACGATCCGGCCGATGTTTACCGCGCAATGGATTTTGCCACCCGCGACCGCTACCGCCACGCCACCGAAACCATCGCCAAACACAGCGCCGTGGACGAGGGCGAGGTGGCGCGCCGGGCGATCGAGCTGGCGCGCACGGCGGCCATGAATACGGCAGCCGGCACCGATGCCCGCGCCTCGCACGTCGGTTACTACCTGATCGACAAGGGCCGGGCGCAACTGGAGCGTGTGGTGCAGGTCCGCCGCTCGCCGCTTGCGACGGCGCGCCGGGCGCTCGGCCGGTCACCGCTGCCGGTCTATCTGGGCGGGATCGTACTGTTCACGACGATCGTCACGGCTGTGCTGCTGATGGGTATGCCGATAGCTGAAATGCCCCGCTGGGCATGGGCGCCGATCGGCATGTTGGCAGTGCTTGCGGCCAGCCAGTTGGCCGGGGCGCTGGTGAACTGGTTGTCCAGCCTGCTGGTGACGCCGCAGCCACTGCCGCGCATGGACTTCTCCCAAGGCATCCCGCCGCAGGCATGCAAGCTGGTGGTGGTGCCGACCCTGCTCACCAGCACCTCCGGCGTCGAGGCTCTGGTCGAAGCGCTGGAAGTGCATTTCCTGGCAAATCGCGACCAACACCTGCACTTCGGCCTGTTGACCGATTTTGTGGATGCGGAGCAGGAAACACTTGCCGAGGACGCAGCGCTGCTGCAACTGGCCGGGCAGCGGATTGCGGCGCTGAACCGGAAATATGCACCCGACGGCGATCAAACCCCGGCCGACCGGTTCTTCCTGTTCCACCGCCCGCGACGCTGGAATCCGCGCGAAGGCCGCTGGATGGGTTCCGAGCGCAAGCGCGGCAAGCTGGCGGACCTGAACGCCCTGCTGCGCGGAGCCAGCTGGGGCGGTGCCGAGGACGGCTTTGCGCTCGTCGTCGGAGACACGGCGGTATTGGGCGACGTGCGCTACGTGATCACCCTGGACACGGACACCCAATTGCCGCGCGATGCGGCGCGGCAGC
>JBAUIG010000092.1:0-1868 GCA_049682735.1 Candidatus Macondimonas sp.
TGTCGCATCGACCCTTGCGGCAGCTTTCCGGCCAGGCTGCGGGTCGGCAATTCCCAGGCGCTTGCGGTCCGCATCCTCTTTGTCCTGAAAACCGATCGTCCAACCGACGTACGAACGTACGGTGGACGCTTCCCATTGCCCACAAGCAGTCCGAGCTTGCGGGCTGTTCCTTGGGACTTGCATGGGCTTTGAGCCGTGCCACGCATGCAGGGCGCGCCTTGCCGAACGCATGCATGAACGGGGGGCTATTTGAATTCCAGTGTTACCACGGGAACATACTGCCACAGCGTGGTTCCGACAGGGTTGATGGGGGGCGGCGCGACGCTCAGCCCGGCAGCAATGGCATCGTAGACTGTGGTGTTGATGCCATTGAATGCGCCGACGAACAGATTCCGGGGCAGTGAGGTCAGGGTGGGGATACGCGTCTCCACGCCATTGGCGAATGCGCTGATGCCGAGTGGTCCAATATCGATATTGCGTTCGGCGAGGGTCTTGATCGAAAAGGGCAGTTCAACCGAACCCAGAGTGATGAAGTAGGCTTGACCCGTGACCTCCGCCATTTGTGCATAGTCCATCCGGGCGAGTTCGGCGTGCGCGGGGGCAGCGACACATGCCAAGGCCAAGGGAAAAATCAGAGTGTGGATCTTCATGGCAAGACTCCTGGACGATGGCCCGCACGAGGTGGTTGGTACGTTATCGAAGCGGCGATGCTTCATGTCCTGTTTATCGGCGACCAGATGCCTTCCTTGAGCACGCAACCGATAAAAGACTGAACATCCAACCAAAAAAAGGCGCCTGATGGCGCCTTTATCAGCAGATCACTCAGCCAAGCGCCAAGCGGATCATTCAATAGTGCAGGTAATTGTGAATCCCGCCGTCCTTGGCTTTGTGAGACGAGCTCTGACCTGTACCCTTTTGCAGCGTGCCTTCCTTGGCCATGGCCTGCGCCTGCTCCGGGGTGCCGAATCCCATGGCGCGCGCGCGTTCCTGCATGCGTTTGCGATGATTGTCCAGGAAGGCCTGGAGCGCTTCGTTGGATTTCGCCTCTTCATATTGCTCGCGATACTGTTTGCGTTCGTCCCTGGTCATGATGTCGAAACCATAGATCTCATCACGATCAGGCAGCGCGCCACTATCTTCTAAGGCCATGGGTTCCACGGTTTCCTGGGCGCAGGCCCATCCGGAAAAGCCGCTCAGCATGATCAACGCAATCCCCACTCCCAGCTTTTTCATCTTAAGTCTCCTTGAAATATACCCATGGGCAATGCCCGCAACCGCACAGGGTAACGGGCAACGGTGGCAAGCTTAGCGTTATGGCGATGCAGCGGCAAACGTCATGCGGCCGGATCTGATCTGGGTCAGTCGTGGGGCTGCGGCTTTACGATTGATGGAGGCTCGCGCTTGTGTCGGCCGCTGCGTTAAGGTGAGGTGGCAATTTCCTGAGAGGAAGAGGGCATGGCCGAGCGAGAAGCGGTATCCGGCACCTCGGTGCCGGTATGGGATTTACCGGTGCGCCTGTTCCACTGGTCTTTGGTGGTGCTGTTGGTGATTGCCTGGTCCACGGCGCAGGCGGGACTTTCGTGGATGACTTATCACCTGTGGGCAGGCTACGCCATTTTGACCTTGATCCTGTTTCGCCTGCTGTGGGGGATGTTCGGTTCGCGGCATGCGCGCTTCAGCGATTTTATCGCCCCACCCGGCGCGGCCTGGCACTATGCCCGGCAGCTGGCCGCAGGGCGACATCCGTTTTACCTGGGGCACAACCCCTTGGGCGGCTACATGGTGGCTTTGCTGTTGACGCTGGTACTGATGCAGGTGGGCACGGGTCTTTTTGCCACGGATGACATTCTGGTATCCGGACCGCTGGC
>JBAUIG010000093.1:0-10406 GCA_049682735.1 Candidatus Macondimonas sp.
ATATGGCCCTGGCCGAGGGCTCGGGGAATCGCGTGCTTGCTGGTCTGCTGAAAGATGTGAATGCCCGCATCCACATCATCCGCCGGCTGGATTTCACCGCCCGCGAGCGCATCGCCATCACCTATGCCGAACACCACCGCATGCTGGAACTGCTGCTGGATGGCGACCTCACCGCGGCCCGCGCGCTGATGCAGGCGCACATCCGCTACAGCCAGGAATTCGCCCGCGGCCTCACGCTGCGTCGGCTGGCTGAATTGCGCCATACCCCGCTTCAGGCCGGCGCCGGGAATGGCTAAGCGTCGGATAAACGGATAAAATCACCGCCCCTCGCTTCCAAGGCCCGCGCCCATGACCGCCCAGGTTCCCAAAGTCGGCTTTGTCAGCCTCGGCTGCCCCAAAGCGCTGGTGGATTCCGAGCGCATCCTCACCGAGCTGCGCCGCGAGGGCTACCAGGTCTCGCCCAGCTACCAGGATGCCGATCTGGTGGTGGTGAATACCTGCGGCTTCATCGATGCCGCCAAGGCCGAATCCTTGGAAGCCATTGGCGAGGCCCTGGCGGAGAACGGCCGGGTCATCGTCACCGGCTGCATGGGCGCCCAACCCGAGGACATTCGCGCGGTGCATCCGGCCGTGCTCGCGGTAACCGGCCCGCAAGCTTACGAGCAGGTGATGGCCGCCGTGCATACCCACCTGCCGCCCGTGGCGCATGACCCCTACCTGGATCTGGTGCCACCCCAAGGCATCAAGCTCACGCCACGCCATTACGCCTACCTGAAGATTTCCGAAGGCTGCAACCACCGCTGCAGCTTCTGCATCATTCCCTCGATGCGCGGCGATCTGGTGAGCCGGCCAGCAGGGGAGGTGCTCGGCGAGGCCGAACGGCTGGTGGCAGCCGGCGTGAAGGAATTGCTGGTCATCTCGCAGGACACCAGCGCCTACGGCGTGGACCTCAAGTACCGCACCGACTTCTGGAATGGCCGGCCGGTGCGCACGCGGCTCACCGAGCTGGCCCGAGCACTGGGTGGCCTGGGTGCCTGGGTGCGGCTGCACTACGTCTACCCCTACCCCCACGTGGATGAAGTCATCCCGCTTATGGCTGAAGGGCTGGTGCTGCCCTATCTCGATGTGCCGCTGCAGCATGGCAGCCCGCGCATCCTGAAGCTCATGAAGCGACCCGCCGCCGCCGAAGGCACGCTGGAGCGCCTGCGCGCCTGGCGCAGCATCTGTCCTGAGCTGACCCTGCGCAGCACCTTCATCGTCGGCTTCCCTGGCGAAACCGAGGCCGACTTCCAGCAACTGCTGGATTTCCTCGAACAAGCCCAACTCGACCGGGTCGGCGCCTTCACCTACTCCCCGGTGGCGGGCGCCACCGCCAACGCCTTGGACGATCCGGTACCGGAAGCCGTCAAGGAGGAACGCTATGCGCGTCTGATGGAACACCAGGCGCGCATCAGCGCCGCCCGTCTGCAGGACAAGATCGGACGCACGATTGACGTATTGATCGATGCGGTGGATGCGGACGGTCCCATTGGCCGCAGCGCCAGCGACGCGCCCGAAATCGATGGCGTGGTCTACATCGACGATGCGCCCGTTCTCAAGCCCGGCGACAAAGTCCGCGTCGTGGTCACCGATGCGGACGAGCACGACCTCTACGCCGATCTGGCGCCCTGAATCACCCTCTGGATGGGGTGCGCCCACGCATTGGCGCGCTACGCCTTCCGCAAACCGACGGCTTCAAGTATCCATGCCGCTGGCCGACCCTTTCATCATGGGGGGATCTCCGGATTCCTCTAATGAAAGAGATGCGGAGCCTGGCATAAGGAAAACCCATGCCCAACCCGGGATCGGACGTCGGCGCAACCTCACGGGAACCGACGCAGCGCCTTGCGGTGCTGATTGACGGCGACAATGCGCAGCCCCGTGCCATCGACAGCCTGCTGGCTGACATCGCCCGCTTTGGCGTGGCCACGGTCAAGCGCATCTACGGGGATTTCACCTCGCCTGGCAACGCCAGATGGAAAGAAACCCTGCACAAACACGCAATCAAGCCGGTGCAGCAATTCGCCTATACCTCGGGTAAAAATGCCACGGACATCACGCTCGTCATCGACGCAATGGATTTATTGTACGCGCGGCGATTCGACGGCTTCTGTCTGGTTTCAAGTGACAGCGATTTCACCGGCCTGGCGCTGCGTATCCGCGAGGAAGGCCTGCTCGTGCTCGGCGTGGGGGAACGGAAAACCCCCGAGGCATTTCGCCATGCCTGCCATCGGTTCCTGTTGACTGATCCGGAACTCAGCCCTGCCACGCCGTCCAGCAAGAACGCTTCGACAGAAATCAGCGCACCCCCCGCCATGCCGCGACAGGAACCGCCGCCTGCGAGTAACGGCGAGACGCCAAAGCATGCCTTGCCCAAAGCAGCGCTTCTGCAGGCGCTCGCGCAGGCTTGTGACGACAGTGGCTGGGCCCACCTAGGTAGCTTTGGCAGTTATCTGGGCAAATTGCAGCCCGGCTTTGATTCCCGTCGCTACGGCTTCTCGAAACTCAGCAATCTGGTCAAAGGGAAACCCGATCTTTTCCTCATCCGGGAAGCGCCCTCAGGCGCAAAGGGGCAAAAACAACTCTACCTGCGCGCCCGCTGATCCGCCCAAAACGGCGGCGCCTTTATCGCCGATTGCCACGCCCCCATTCCCTGGCGAGAGTCACGCTGAACCCAAGCGCCTGACGCGTTCGCCGATCCGGCGCCGTCACAGCCCATGCATTGCATTTTCGGTGCCGTTCTGACATATAAAGGCAAGCTTCAGGGAGCAAAGGGCCAACCGGCAGAGGTGTCCCGTGTACGACTTGAGCCAGCATGTGCTCCGGACCGACGCCAGCGGCATGCCGCTGGAATGGATCGATTACCAGCAGGCGGTGCGTTTGCACCATCTGGGGGAAGTCGCCTATACCCTCGGCGAACCCCTTTACCGCATTCGGGGCGGCATCAATGCCCACAGTGGCCGGCGCAGTCTGGTTCAGATCCATTCCATCATGGCCACCTTCGGCCACAATCACGTGCTCCATGAACTGCGCGACCGCTACACGCCGCCGCTGGGCAACCGCACCTTGTTCCGCCGTGACGGCCATCTCTGCCTGTACTGCGGCAGCCGCTTTTCCGTCTCCGACCTATCGCGCGATCACGTGACACCCCTGAGCCAGGGCGGCAAGGACGTCTGGACCAATGTGGTGGCCGCCTGCAAGCGCTGCAACAACCACAAGGCCGGGCGCACGCCGGAGCAGGCCGGCATGCAGTTGCTCGCCGTGCCCTTCACCCCGACCCATGCCGAATATGTATACCTCCAAGGTCGCCGCGTGCTGGCCGACCAGATGGCCTTCCTGCGCGCCCATTTCCCCCGCTCCAGCCCGCTCCATGCCCGCGTGACGCGCCAGATTTTCGATTAAGCAGCATTAAACCCCCATCAGGCCCGCCAGGGCGCCGTCCGGGCACACACCAGATCGGCCAGAAAAGCGACGTGGTCGGGTGTATCGTTCAGGGCGGGAATATAGCGCAGCTTGCCGCCCCGCGATTCGAACGTCTCCGCATAGCGGATCGCAATCTCCTCCAGCGTTTCCAGGCAATCCGCCGCAAATCCGGGGCACAGCGCATCCACCGTGCGGACCCCGGCACCTGCCCACGCGTTCAACACCTGATCGGTGTACGGCTCCAGCCAGCGGGTGGGGCCGAAACGGGATTGGAAAGCCAAGGCCCAGCGATCCGCTGCAAGGCCCAGCGCCGCGGCCAAGGCGTGGGCCGTGGCCCGACACTGCTCGGCGTAAGGATCGCCCTGATCGGCGTACTGCTGCGGAATGCCATGGAAGGACAGCAGCAGCCGCTCGCCCTGACCTTCTCGCGCCCAATACGCGCGCACGCTGGCGGCGAGGGCTGCGATGTAGCCAGGCGCCTCGGTGTATTGGTTGATCCACTGCAGTTCCGGCAGCGCCCGCTGGCGGCGCAGCCAGGTGCCCACCACGTCGCTCACCGAGGCCGTGGTGGTGGCCGAATACTGGGGATACAGCGGCATGATCAAAATACGCTGGCATCCCATCGCCTGCAGGCGATCCAGCCCGGCGGCCACCGAGGGTTGGCCGTAGCGCATCGCCAGCGCCACCTTGTATGCCCCCGGGGCATGCTGATCCAAGGCGACCTGCAATGCAGCCTCCTGCCGACGCGAATACACCATCAAGGGCGAGCCTTCGGGCATCCAGACGCTGGCATAGGCCATGGCGCTGCGTCGCGGCCGAGTTCGTAGAACCACCCCATGCAGGACAGGGAGCCAGAACCAGCGGGGCGCCTCGATCACACGCGGATCGGCCAGGAACTCGGCCAAGTAGCGGCGCACGGCGGACGGAGTTGGCGCGTCGGGACTGCCCAGGTTGACGAGCAGGACGCCCACGGCCGGTGCAGGGGGGGAAAGCGCGTTTGGCATTCAAAAATTCCGCTTGGTGATCAGGACCGGTTGGATAGCGTCCGCCGAGCCCCGTTCCCTGAATTACGTATTGATAAACCATGACACGAAACGGTCATGGCTCGAGAGTAAACTCGCTTTTGGGCCAGCAGAAACATTGGCCCATTTTTTGCTCTTATCTCACCGCACGATCGCGTGATCGCATGCGAGACAACTGGCGTTCATCGCGCGTGTATGCCGGATTCTCTCTTACAATGACATCAAGGTGAACCATGAAAAAATCCTCCCTCCTGCTGTCCCTTGGCAGTCTGATCGCGCTTCCCCTTCCTGCGATGGCCGCCATGACGGAAATGGCGGACAGTGAACTGGCCGACGTGTCGGGTCAGGCCTATTCAGTGGAGGTCGGCCGTTACGAACGCACCATTCCCGATCTTACCGATCGCAACATTGTCATCGGCACCCTGGATGTGAGTGGAGCGGCTCGGGGCATCGAAGAGGGTTACCCTCAGCTGACAGGTGCTGCACGACAAAGCGCGATCACGGCCACCAACACCGCCATCGTCTCGGTAAAAAGTGCCGTAATCGCCAGCGCGGCAACCATTCCGGGCGTCGGCACCGTGGTAGCCCCCATTCTCTCGTTGCTGCCTACCCCAAAGTTAAGCTTCGAGTGACAAGTTTCCCCGGCGTCTCCTGCGACGTCGGGGAATTGCGCATCAAGTAACGACCGGCCAGCGACTCACCTTGGCGGGGCCGGCGTTCCCATCAGCGTCGCCAGATCCACATCCCAGGCGTCATAGTCCGCCTCCTGGGGAATCCGCATGCGCTTGCCCTGGGGCGTATCCACCAGGCAGGGCAGCACTGTCACCACTGTTCCCTCTTGGGTCGCCCGCCAAGCTTCCGCAACCGAATGATTGCGCGCCATTTTTTGCAGATTCATCAACGTGGGCCAGATGATGGTGTGCTGGCCGGCCTGGGCGGCCTCAATGGCATCACTTGGCTTGATCCACAGCGAATCTACCGTCTCCCCGCCATCGTGACGCAGTACGGTATCGCCCGTCATCCGGGCGAGGAAAAAATGCGTATCGAAGCGCTTGGGCACCATCTCTGGCGTGATCCAATGGGCAAACGGCAGCAATGCTCCAAGAGCCGGGCGTAGCTCCAGACGCTCCAGCAGAAGAGTGAAGTCGACTCCTTGCTGCACCAGCTCGGTGCGAAGACGATCCAATGGCGCGGCATTCAATCCGTGCCCGCCGCCTGTCGCGCCTTCGGCCAGAAGCAGACCGCTTTCTTCGAACAGCTCCCGAATGGCTGCCACCCGGAACGGTGCCAGTGCATCATCGTGGGCCAGCGTTTGGCCCAGCTCGACATCCTCCGGTGCCACCTTGCCGCCCGGAAACACCAGGGCGCCGCCGGCGAAATCGATCTGGTGGTGACGCCGCACCATGAACACTTCCAATCCCTGCGGCCCGTCCCGCAACAACACCACGGTGGCCGCCGGCCTTGCTTCGGCGATTTTCATCTCCTGCCCCTTCCTTGGGTGAATTGTGCCTTGAGTTTAGCGTGATAGGCGCGCCGAACGATCCGACGTGATCCCCAGCGTCAAGAATAGCGCGCCTGCGAACATCACCAGCACTACCGACAAGCCAAGGCGCTGGCTGCCGCTGGCGGCAGTCAGCCCGCCCACGAGGAAGGGGCCCATAAAGGTTGTCGCCTTGCCAGAGAAGGCCATCAGGCCAAACAGCTCATTGCGTTGGGCGACGGGCGCCATGTGCGCCAGATAAGAGCGGCTGGCTGCCTGGGCCGGCCCCACGAACAAGCCCAGCAAACCACCCCACCACCAAAAGGCCGAAGCATTCGGCGCCAGCAGGAGCGCCGCGCCCGTCAGCAGCAGTCCCACCAGACTCCAGACCATGGTGGACTTGGCCCCAAAACGGTCATCAAACCAGGCAAAGCCTACCGCGCCCACCGCGGAGGTCAGATTCAGCACGATGGCAAACAGCAACACCTGCCGTTCATCAAAGCCGAAAGTCCCCGCCGCGAACAGGCCGCCAAAGGCGAACACGGTGGTGAGCCCATCGATCAGCAGCAGGCGGCCAAGAAAAAATCGCAACAAGGGGCCATCGCGCAGCAAGCGGCGCAAAGACACCACCAGATCGCCGAACGCGGCCCGCAACAACGACTGCTTGGACGGCGCCACGACGCGCTCCGGATCGCGAACCGTCAGCAGCAAGGGCAGCGCGAACAACGCAGTCCACGCTGCAGTCAGGAGGAACGTGGCCCGCACCGGCTCTGCCTGGGCAGGGTCCAGCCCGAAGGGCGGCGGATCCGCCTGCACGAAGCCAAACAGCGCCACCAGCAGACAGGCGAGCCCTCCCACATACCCCAAGCCCCAGGCCCAACCCGACCAGCGACCAATACGCGCAGGTGCGGCCAGATCCGCCAATTGGGCGTTGTAGAGTACGAAAGCCAGCTCCAGTACCACCGTTCCCAGCCCCGCCAGCAGCAGGGCACGCAGGGCGAAATCCGCTTCCGGACGCACCGTCCAGAGTGCCGCAGTCGCCAACACATTCATGAGGGTCAGCAGCACGAGAAAAGCCCGCCGGTGCCCGCCCCGATCCGCCACCGCGCCCATCAGCGGTGCCAGCACAGCGATGAACAAGCCCGCCACACCCATGGTCTGCCCCCACCAAGCGGTACCGGTGGCGGCGTCCGGGGCAATGGCGCGTGCGAAATAGGCGGGGAACAGGAAAGTCTGGATCAAGGCGGCGTAGGCGCTGGTCGCCCAGTCGTAGAGCGACCAGGCAATCAGCGGGCCGCGGCGTTCCGGGGCGGTCGACATGAAAAGCTGTCCATCTTTGGGGTTGAGCGAGCACTGGACAATGAATGAGCGGTGCGATCGCGAGACAAATCGCACGGGTCGGCGCGCGGTTTTTCCCGGACACGGCCCGAAACTCGGCGTACCGAAGGGGTGCAATCGGGGATTCTAGTGATCTTGTGTGACAGCGGCCAACAAAAAACCCCGATCGGCGTGATACCGACCGGGGCTGCGTGAGCCAAATCATGGCTGGAAGCAAAGTCCTCGTGTGCACTGAACTGCCGATTGATGGCCGATCCCGCCGGCATCCTGCCATCCGATCCCCTCGTCCCTGACCGGAGGGGGTCCATCAATCCGCGGTGGCCTTCCTGGCCGCCGGCAACCATCCTGGCTACCGATCCGTTTTGCTGCGTCCCTGCCTCTTCCCTGAGTAGCGGCTTCCTGCCACCATTCATCCCTGATCGGGCCTATCCTTGGCCCTGTGGTATCCGTACCACGTCATCTCCGGACGGTTTTCATCATCCCCCAATAAAGTGACGAAAACAGTCAGACAGTGCCGAGAATCGCTGTAAGCATTTTCTTAATACATAGCATTAATGGATTCTCTGCTCAGCCATGGTTGATCGGATGGCATCATGATCGGATTTCTGCAACGCGTGCGGCGAGCCAGCGTGGAGGTGGATGGACACCGCGTGGCGCGCATCGAAACCGGCCTGTTGGTGCTGGTCGGCATGGAGCGCAGCGACACCCCTGCCATCGGCGCCCGACTATTGCAGCGCGTGCTGGACTATCGGGTGTTCCCCGATGCACAAGATCGGATGAACCTTAGTCTGCGCAACATCAAGGGCGGACTGTTGCTGGTACCCCAGTTCACATTGGCAGCAGATACCCGCAAAGGCAACCGTCCCGGTTTTTCCCCGGCCATGCCGCCGGACGAAGCCCAACCTTTATATGGCGAATTGCTGCGCCACGCCCGCACCCAGCATTCGATCGTGGAAAGCGGCGTCTTTGGCGCCGACATGCAGGTCAGCCTGACCAATGATGGGCCGGTGAGTTTCTGGCTGCAGGTGACGAATGAAATGGCGGTGCGTTGACGCGCCGGGACGGATTGTTCAAACTCAAAGGTCTACACCCTGCCACCCCATCCAGCACGCCATGTCTGCCCGCACTGCCCGCGTTGAACGGGCCACGCTTGAAACCCGCATCAGTGTCGATCTGAACCTCGACGGCAGCGGAATATCGCGCCTGGCCACCGGCCTGCCCTTTTTCGACCACATGCTGGATCAGATCGCCCGCCACGGCGCCTTGGATCTCGCCATCACGGCGGATGGCGACCTCGCGGTGGACGCCCATCACACGGTGGAAGATGTCGGCATCACCTTCGGCCAGGCCTTGGCCCGCGCGCTGGGGGATAAAAAAGGCATCCAGCGCTATGGGCATGCCTATGTGCCGCTGGACGAGGCGCTGTCCCGGGTGGTGATCGACTTCTCCGGCCGGCCCGGGCTCGAATACGATGTGAGCTATTCCCGCGCGCGCATCGGCGACTTCGATGTCGATCTGATCCGCGAATTCTTCCAGGGTGTCGTCAATCACGCCCAGGCCACGGTCCACATCGACAACCTCAAGGGCCGCAACGCCCACCATGTGTCCGAAACCGTGTTCAAGGCCTTCGGCCGTGCGCTGCGCCAGGCCGCCGCGCCCGATGAGCGGCAGGCCCAGGTCATCCCTTCGACCAAGGGAAGCCTTTAACCCTCAGCGGATTGCGTCAATGCAGACCCTCGCGATACTGGATTACGGCATGGGCAACCTGCATTCCATGGCGAAAGCCTTAGAGCTGGTCGCGCCACAGGCACGCATCCGCATCACCCAGTCCGCCGCGGAGCTGCGCGCCGCCGACCGGCTCATCTTCCCCGGACAGGGGGCGATAGGACATTGCCGGGCGGAACTGGCGCAGCGCGATCTGCTGAATCTGCTGCCCGAGCTGGCGCGGGAAAAGCCCACCCTGGGTGTTTGCCTGGGACTACAGGCGGCCTTGGACTTCAGCGAGGAAAACGGCGGCACCCAGGGACTGGGCCTGTTTCACGGCGTGGTGCGGCGCTTTCCGACTGGCCTGCCCGAAGCGCCGGGCCTGCCCCCGATCCGCATCCCCCACATGGGCTGGAACCGCGTCGAGCCGACCCGGCCCCACCCACTGTTCGAGGGGATTGCACCGGGTAGCCGGTTTTACTTTGTACACAGTTACTACGCCCCGGCTGGATCGCCGGAGGTGGCCGCAGTGACCCAATACGGCCTGCCCTTCGCCGCCGCGCTGGGGCGGGATGGTTTTTTTGCGGTACAGTTTCACCCCGAGAAAAGCCAGCAGGCGGGTCTGCGCCTGCTCTCCAACTTCAGCCGCTGGGATGGCACTTCCCCGGCAAGCACTTCCTGACCCCGAGGTCCGTCATGCTGCTCATTCCCGCTATCGACATCAAGGACGGCCAGTGCGTTCGCCTACGCCAGGGCCGGATGGATGACGTCACTGTATTCGCCGAAGATCCCCTCACCATGGCCGATCGCTGGGTTCAGGCCGGCGCCAAGCGCCTGCACCTGGTGGACCTGGATGGCGCTGTGCAGGGTCGGCCGGTGAATCGGAATGTCGTCGAGCGCATCTGCGCCGCTCATCCCAATGTGCCAGTGCAGATCGGTGGCGGCATTCGTGACGAGGAGACGGTACAGAGCTACCTGGATGCGGGGGTGCGCTACGTCATCATCGGCACCAAGGCAGTCAATACGCCCCATTTCATCAATGACCTGTGCATGGAATTTCCGGGTCACATCATCGTGGGCCTGGATGCGCGCGACGGCAAGGTCGCCATCGATGGCTGGTCCAAGCTGTCCCACCATGAGATCACCGACGTCGCCCGCCGACTGGAAGACGACGGCGTCGAGGCGATCATCTACACCGACATTGGCCGCGACGGCATGATGCAGGGGGTGAACGTTGATTCCACGGTGGCCCTGGCGCGCAGCGTTCACATTCCCGTCATCGCCTCCGGCGGCGTCCACAGCCTGGATGACATTCGCGCGCTGTGCGCCGTGGCGGATGAAGGCATCATCGGCGCCGTGATCGGCCGCGCCCTGTATGAAGGCTCGCTGGATCTGGCTGC
>JBAUIG010000094.1:0-4624 GCA_049682735.1 Candidatus Macondimonas sp.
GCTGACGCCCTACCTGACGGAGACGCTCAAGGCCACGGCTCATGTGTTGCTGCCCATCGGGACCTTCAGCGAAACAGCTGGCAGCCTGATCAGTCGGGATGGCCAATGGCTGTCCTTTGAAGGCTGCGCCGAGCCGATCGGCGAAGCTCGGCCGGGCTGGAAGGTATTGCGGGTCCTGGGTAACAGCCTGGGCGTTGCCGGATTCGATTATGCCGATTGCAGCGAGGTGACCGAAGCGGCGCGTCTGGCCATCGGTCCGGTGCAGACGACTCCCGGGCAGTGGCATCGGCAGGGAAGCTGGGAACGGCCGATGCTGCCTGCACTGCAACGTCTTGGCCCATTGGCTCTGTATGGGACGGATGCCCTGGTGCGCCGGGCGCCATCCTTGCAGGACTCCCCGGAAGGCAGCCGTGCGCGACACTTGCGCATTCATCCCACTGATGCCGCCCGTGCCGGCCTCAAAGCTGGCGAGCCCATACAGGTTAATCAGGCGGGAGCCCGCGTGGTGGCGACCTGGACAGCCGACGCAACGCTGGCGCCGGGATGCATCTGGTTCCCCGCGGGGCTGCTGGATCTGCCCGTGGGTGGGGCCCGGTTCGGTGCCCTGGAAATCATGCCGGCCGCGGCCAACTGAATCGTTTTCGACAGGCGAGTTCATCATGCTGGAACAGGCTATCGCGATCTGGTCGCAGATCCCTGAAGCGTTGCGGACGAGTGTGTGGATCGTCCTCAAGATCATGGCGATAATTCTGCCGCTGCTGGGGGTTGTGGCATATCTCACCTATGCCGAACGCAAGGTGATCGGCTACATGCAATCGCGCATTGGGCCAAGCCGCGTGGGCTACGCCGGCCTGTTGCAGCCGATTGCCGATGCCGCCAAGCTCGCCTTCAAGGAAATTGTCATTCCGGCCCGGGCGAACAAAGTGTTGTTCGTGCTGGCTCCCGTCCTGTCTTTCCTGCCGGCTTTGGTGGCCTGGGCGGTGGTGCCATTTGCCGATGGTATGTTGCTGGCCGATATCGATGCTGGATTGCTGTTTGTATTGGCTCTGACCTCTTTCGGCGTTTACGGCATTATCCTGGCCGGCTGGGCGAGCAACTCCAAGTATGCCTTTCTCGGCGCCATGCGAGCGGCAGCTCAGATGGTGTCCTACGAACTGGCCATGGGATTTGCATTGATTGGGGTGCTGATGGCGGCCAACAGCCTGAAACTGAATGATATTGTTCAGGCGCAGCAGGGCGGTTTCTGGCACTGGTATTTCATCCCGCTGTTCCCGCTGTTCATGGTGTACTGGATCTCCGGAGTGGCCGAAACCAATCGTCTGCCGTTCGATGTGGTGGAAGGGGAATCGGAAATCGTGGCGGGTTTTCATGTGGAATATGGCGGCATGGGGTTTGCGCTGTTCTTCCTGGCGGAATACGCCAACATGACCCTGATTTCCACTCTCATCGCGACGCTGTTTCTAGGGGGCTGGCTTTCACCTTTCGAGCATGTCCCGGTGTTGGAACAGATTCCGCTGCTGGGCCAGAACGGTTTTCATTGGCTGGCCCTGAAGACCGCTTTTTTCCTGTTTTGTTTTCTGTGGTTCCGGGCGACCTTCCCGCGCTACCGCTATGACCAGATCATGCGCTTGGGCTGGAAGGTATTCATTCCGGTAACCATCGTGTGGTTGGCTGTGGTGGGCGTGTTCGTCCACACCGGTTTTGGGCCCTGGTTCTGATGCTGGCAGGGGAAAAGACATGGCCGCAATGACGCGACAGATGGGTGATTTCTTCCGGACGTTCCTGCTCTGGGAATTGCTGGTGGGTTTGTCGGTGACGGCTCGCGAGCTGTTCACTCCCAAGATCACAGTGCGCTATCCGGAAGAAAAGACGCCACGGAGTCCGCGCTTTCGGGGTTTGCATGCACTGCGTCGATATGCCAATGGAGAGGAACGCTGCATTGCCTGCAAGCTCTGCGAAGCGGTTTGTCCGGCGCTATGCATCACCATCGAATCGGAGATGCGTGCCGATGGCACACGGCGTACCACGCGGTATGACATCGATTTGTTCAAATGCATCTATTGCGGCTTTTGCGAGGAAGCCTGTCCAGTGGATTCCATTGTCGAAACTAACGTCCATGAATATCACTTCGAGCAGCGCGGCGAGAACATCATGACCAAGGACAAACTGCTCGCCATCGGGGACAAATACGAGGAATCGATTGCCCGTGACCGGGCAATGGACGCCCCGTATCGCTGATCCAAGAACTATCCAGCAAGGACCAGGCGGAGCCGAATCCGATGTTTCAACTTGTGTTGTTTTATGCGTTTTCAGCCGTGCTGATCGGCGCCGCGTTGGCAGTGATTACGGCACGCAATCCCGTGCATTCAGTGCTGTTTCTGGTTTTGGCATTTTTTACCACCGCCGCCCTGTGGCTGCTGATCGAGGCGGAATTCCTCGCCATCGTGCTGGTGCTGGTCTACGTGGGCGCTGTGATGGTGTTGTTCCTGTTCGTGGTGATGATGATTGATGTGGATCTGGCTGCCTTGCGGAAGGGATTCAATCGCACCCTGCCTTTAGGCGTAGTGATTGTGCTGCTGATCGTGCTTGAGCTTTCCGTGGTCTTGGGCGGGAGCGGCTTTGCCGGAAAAGGGGGGCCCGTTCCCTTGCCAGAAGGCGGGAGCAATATCCGCGCGTTAGGCGAGATCATGTACACCCAATATGTCTATCCCTTCGAGATTGCTTCCGTCATTCTGTTGCTGGCCATTGTGGCGGCCATTGCCTTGACCCTGCGGCGGCGATCAGGGCGCCTGGTGCAGAATCCGGGGTTACAGGCCAAGGTGCGACCGGAAGATCGGCTGCGAATTCTTAAAATGCCGAGCGAGACTCGGGATTAAGGCAACGCCATGAGCCCGTTTCAGAGGGGATGAAATGATTACCTTGTCGCATTACCTGATGCTCAGTGGCGTGCTGTTCGTGCTCAGCGTGGCGGGCATTTTCATCAACCGCAAGAATGTCATTCTGCTGTTGATGTGCATCGAATTGATGTTGTTGGCCGTGAACATGAATTTCGTTGCCTTTTCCCGTTTCAGCGGTGATCTGGCAGGACAGGTGTTTGTCTTCTTTATCCTCACCGTCGCCGCCGCAGAGGCCGCCATTGGTCTCGCGATCCTGGTGATTCTGTTCCGCGGCAAAGGCAGCATCAACGTCGAGGATCTCGACGTCATGAAGGGTTGATCGAGCATGCAGGGCATTTATCTGACGATTGTGCTGGCCCCGCTGGTGGCAGCGGTCATCGTGGGCTTGTTTGGCCGGCAGGTCGGCCGGACAGGCGCGCACACCTTGACCATCGCCGGAGTGGGTGGTGCCTTCTTGCTGTCGCTGTGGGTGCTCAAGGCTCATGCGCTGGATGGCGCGGCGCCTTTCAATGCAACGCTGTACACCTGGGGCGTGGTGGATGGATTGCGCCTGGAAGTGGGTTTCCTGGTGGACAACCTGACTGCGCTGATGATGTGCGTCGTTACCTTCGTGTCGCTGATGGTGCATATCTACACCATCGGCTACATGCATGAGGATGACGGCTACCAGCGCTTCTTCAGCTATATCTCGCTCTTCACTTTCGCCATGCTCATGCTGGTGATGGCCAATAATTTCCTGCAATTGTTCTTCGGTTGGGAAGCCGTGGGATTGGTGTCCTATCTGTTGATCGGATTCTGGTACACCCGTCCGAGCGCTGTGTTTGCCAACATGAAAGCCTTCCTGGTCAACCGGGTGGGTGACTTTGGTTTTCTTCTGGGGATCGCTGCCATTCTGCAGTACACGGGCAGCCTTGATTACCGCGAGGTCTTCGCTGCGGCGCCCACTTTGCAGGGTCAAACCCTGAGCGTGCTGCCGGGAGTATCCTGGTCGGTGTTGACCGTGATCTGCCTGCTGCTCTTCGTGGGCGCCATGGGGAAATCCGCCCAGATGCCGCTGCATGTCTGGCTGCCGGATTCCATGGAGGGCCCGACGCCGATTTCTGCGCTGATCCATGCGGCCACCATGGTGACAGCGGGCATTTTCATGGTGGCGCGCATGTCGCCGCTGTATGAGCTGTCGGAAACCGCGCTGAATACCATTTTGTTGATCGGTTCCGCCACGGCGTTTTTCATGGGGCTGCTGGGCATCGTGCAGACCGACATCAAGCGGGTGGTGGCTTATTCCACCTTGTCCCAGCTTGGTTACATGACGGTTGCCTTGGGTGTGTCGGCGTATTCCGCAGCTGTGTTCCATCTGATGACACATGCCTTTTTCAAGGCCTTGCTGTTCCTCGCTGCCGGCTCGGTCATCATTGCCATGCACCACGAGCAGGACATGCGACGCATGGGTGGACTGTGGCGCTATCTGCCGATCACCTACATCACCTGCCTGATCGGTGCCTTGGCACTGATTGGTTTCCCGGGCTTCTCCGGATTCTTTTCCAAGGATGCGCTGATCGAGGCCGTGGCTGAATCCCATCTGCCGGGGGCGGGCATTGCGCATGCCGCCGTTTTGTCGGGCGTGTTCATTACCGCTTTTTATACCTTCCGGCTGATCTTTCTGGTGTTTCATGGCCCTGAGCGGTTTCGGGAGGCGGCTGGCGACAGTCACGCGGCCCACACTGATC
>JBAUIG010000095.1:0-1870 GCA_049682735.1 Candidatus Macondimonas sp.
ATACAGCACACCGACACTGAGAAACATGGCGCCGGAGATGAAGCCATGGGAAATCATTTGAACCACGCCGCCGGTCATCGCCATGGCCAGACCTGCCGACTCCCCCGCAGCAGGCACAGCGCCCCAATAGGGCAGGAAAAAACCCAGTGTGACAAAACCCATGTGGGCGATGGAGGAATAAGCAATGAGCTTCTTCATATCCTCCTGCACCATCGCCACCAGACCCACATAAACCACGGCAATCAAGCTCAAGACCGCCATCAGACCCGCCATTTCACCGGCGGCATCGGGGGCAATGGGCAGCGCATAGCGCAGGAAGCCGTAAGCCCCCATCTTGAGGGTGATGGCCGCCAGGATGACCGAGCCGCCAGTGGGCGCCTCGACGTGGGCATCCGGCAACCAGGTATGGACCGGCCACATGGGCACCTTGACAGCAAACGCCGCCAGAAACGCCAGGAAAATCCAAGTCTGCTCGGCGGCGCTCAGCGGCAGGCGCTGCAAACTCAGGACGTCGAAACTGCCACCTTGCTGATACAGGTAAATAAAGGCCACCAGCATCAACACCGAGCCCAGGAAGGTGAAGAGAAAGAATTTCACGGTGGCATAGATGCGCCGGGGTCCGCCCCAGATGCCGATGATGAGGAACATCGGAATCAGCATGGCTTCCCAGAATATGTAGAACAGCAAGGCGTCCAGGGCCGCGAACACCCCAATCATCAAGCCTTCCATGACCAGGAAAGCGCCCAGGTAAGCGGCCGGCCGCTGGCTGACCGATTCCTTGGCCGCGAAGATGACAAACACCGTCATGAAGGCCGTCAGGATGATGAGCGGCATAGACAAGCCATCCACTCCCAAAGCGTAATCCGCGCCCAAGGTGGGAATCCACAGCGCCCGCTCCAGGAACTGCATCTGGGCACTGCCGACATCAAAGCCCGTCCAGAGGCCCAGGCTGAGCACGAAGGTGAGCAACGACACACCCAGTGCCAGTCCACGGGCAGCCGAAAGCCTCCGATCACCCAACCAGAGGACCACCAGACCGCCAATAACAGGCGTCCAGATCAAGAGGCTCAACAGCGGCAGATCGGCAAACATGCGGACGTTCCTTTCCCCTTGCGACGGATCGCGGCAATCAGCGAATAAACAGCATCCAGCCCAACATGGCCGTCAAGCCGATGAGCATGGCAAAGGCATAGTGATACAGGTAACCCGACTGCAGCGTGCGGCCCTTGGCCGCCCAGGCAACCACACGTTGCGCCGTCCCGTTGACCAGTCGGCCATCGATCAAGTCCACATCACCGCGCTGCCAGAAGTACCGCCCCAAGCCGCGTCCGAATGCGGCGAAACCCTGGATATACAGCGCGTCAAAGCCGTACTTGTGCACCAGGATCCAGTTGACAATCCGGCCCAGTGCAAAACGGTGCGCGAAAAAGTCCGCCACCGCCGGATTGATGAGATAGACATAAGCGGCGCTGGCAACCCCTGCGAAGGCGAGATAAACAGCCGGCCCCTGGAAACCATGCAGCAGGAATGCCCACGGCCCATGAAAATGCTTGGCCATTTCGCCCAGTACATCATGCGCAGGGGAGACCTGAATCACACCCCGGAAAAAGTCTCCAAACAGCATGGGCTCTATCGTGAAAGCCCCGATGATGATCGAAGGGATGGCCAGCAGAATGAGCGGCAATGTCACCACCCAGGGGGACTCATGGGGTTCATGAACACCATGATGGTCATGGGCGTCATGATCAGTGTGGGCCGCGTGACTGTCGCCAGCCGCCTCCCGAAACCGCTCAGGGCCATGAAACACCAGAAAGATCAGCCGGAAGGTATAAAAAGCGGTAATGAACACGCCCGACAAAACGGCGGCATG
>JBAUIG010000096.1:0-8221 GCA_049682735.1 Candidatus Macondimonas sp.
TCATGGATTGGCAATCACAGTGGGGATTGGCGCGATCTTTTCTCCTTTACCGGGCCCGTCCAGGGCGTGGCCGGCGCCTGGCAGCGTTTTACCGGCCTTGGATCGGCCCCGATAGCCTGTGTTTCGACATCGGCGCCCATTTGGGCGACCGAGTGGATGCCTGGCGGCGGCTGGGCGCGCGCGTGGTGGCGGTGGAGCCCCAGCCGCTGTTTCGGGATGTCATCGTGCGACGCTATCGAAACGATGCGCGGGTGTGCATCGAGCCGGTGGCGCTGGCCGAGGCGCCCGGGCGGCAAATCCTCTCGATCAGCCGGCGCACCCCCACAGTGAGTACGCTGAATGGGGATTGGCGGCAAGCCATGGCGGGCAGTGACCGGTTTCGTGGGGTGCGCTGGGATGCGTCCTGTGAGGTCGAGGTAATGACCCTGGACACCCTGATCGCCCGGCATGGCGTGCCCAGCTTCTGCAAGATCGATGTGGAAGGTGCCGAGGCGCAGATCCTGGCCGGGCTGTCCCGACCGTTGCCGGCATTGTCGCTGGAATATTCCCCGGCGGCCATCGAAGGCGCATTGGCCTGTGTGTTGCGCCTGGCTGCGCTGGGACACTATCGCTTCCAGCGTTCAGTGGGCGAAAGTCTGTGCTTCGAGCCGGGAGGCTGGCGCGAAGCGCCGCAGGCGCTGGCGGATTTGCGCGCCGTACCACACCACGCGCCGGCCGGGGATCTGTACGCCGTGCGCGCGGGTTGAGTCGGTCAAGCTGCTTTTCCATTGGTACAATCTCCAGCTGAATCCGGTCCGGGCCGATGGGCGCCCGCCAATTGGGGAAAGGCATGAAGATCACCGTATTCGGCAGCGGCTATGTGGGACTGGTCACTGCGGCCTGTTTCGCCCGCATGGGCAACAAGGTCCTGTGTGTGGACATTGATGCCGCCAAGGTGGAGGCGTTGCGCGCCGGCCGGGTACCGATCCGGGAACAGGGATTGGACGATCTGGTGGCTGCGGGTATCGCAGCAGGAAATCTGCGCTTTACCATAGATCCCGCCGAGGGCGTGGCACATGGCCTGTATCAGTTCATCGCCGTAGGGACCCCCGCCGATGAAGACGGTTCGGCGGATCTGAGCCATGTGCTGGCGGTGGCGGCCACCGTGGCCGAGCACATGGACGGTTATCGGGTCGTGGTCGACAAGTCGACGGTGCCAGTGGGCACAGCGCGGCGGGTGAGCGAGGTGATTCGAGAGGGGCTGGCACGTCGCGGAGCAACGGTGCCGTTCGCTGTGGTGTCCAATCCGGAGTTTCTGAAAGAAGGCAATGCGGTCGAGGATTTTATGAAGCCCGACCGCATCATCATCGGCGCTGACGACGAGCGTGCCATCCGCGAGATGCAGCGGCTCTACGCCCCCTTCAACCGCAAGAGCGACCGGCTGCTGGTCATGGATCCCCTGTCCGCCGAACTCACGAAATACGCGGCCAACGCCATGCTGGCGACCAAGATCAGCGTGATGAACGAGTTCGCCAATATCGCCGAGCGGGTCGGCGCGGACATCGAGCAGGTGCGCGTGGGGCTGGGTTCCGATCCGCGTATCGGCTTTCATTTCATTTATCCGGGCGCGGGCTATGGCGGATCCTGCTTCCCCAAGGATGTCAGCGCCCTGATCCATACGGCCCGCGAAGTCGGCCATCCGGCGCATATTCTGCAAGCCGTGCAGGCGGTGAATCAGCGTCAGAAAAGTCGCTTGTTCGAACGCATCCAGCAGCATTTTGGCCATGATTTGTCGGGGCTGACCTTTGCCCTGTGGGGTCTGGCGTTCAAGCCGGGTACGGATGATATGCGCGAGGCGCCCAGCCGGGTCTTGATGGAGGCACTGTGGCGAGCCGGCGCGCAGGTGCGGGCACACGATCCGGCGGCCATGGCGGAAGCTCGCCGCCTCTATCCCGACCCGGAGGCACTGGTATTGTGTGAGGATCCTCTGGCCTGCCTGGACGGCGCCGAGGGGCTGGTGGTGATGACGGAATGGAACCGCTATCGCAGCCCGGATTTCGAGGATCTCCGCAAACGCCTGCGCCGCCCGGTGATCTTCGATGGCCGTAATCTCTACGATCCGCTGATGATGGCGGAACAGGGATTCAGCTATTACGCCATCGGTCGCCCCGTGATCGAACCGGCGGCATCGCCGGTGTCCTGATTGATGGACGTTGATCGCGCCGAGGGCGCGCGCCCGTTGCGGCCGGCACAGGTGCTTGTGGTCGGCGCCGGTGCTGTTGGCGGCTTCTATGGCAGTCTGCTCGCTCGCCAGGGCATGCAGGTCGCCGTGGTCTGCCGGAGCGATGCGGAGACAGTGGCCCGACAGGGTTTTCGGATTCACAGCGATGCCCTGGGTGACTGGGTGTTTCAGCCCGAACAGGTGTTGCAGACCCCGCTTTCTGATCCTGTTGCGCCCGATTACCTGCTGCTGACGACCAAGGTGCTGGCGGGGGAGGACCGGGCTGCGCTCATTCGCCCGGCGCTGGGTCCACGAACAGTGATCGTCGTACTGGAAAACGGAATCGGGGTCGAGGCGCCGTTGGCGGCTGCCTTCCCGGATCACGAACTGATCAGCGCCCTGGCCTTCGTCTGCGTTTCACGCACAGGTCCCGGTGCGATTCACCATCAGGCTTATGGCGCGTTGACCCTGGGCTGCTATCCCCACGGCATTTCTCCGACCGCCGAGCGGCTGGCGGCGGCGTTCCGTGAGGTGGGGATTGCGGTTGAAGTGACGGCGGACATTGTCACCGCGCGCTGGCGCAAGGCCGTCTGGAACGCTGCGTTCAACCCAGCCTCGGTCCTGGGGGGCTGTGTGGATACCGCCCGGTTGATGGCCCATCCCCAGACAGTCCAGCTGATCCGGCGCGCCATGGCGGAGGTGTGCGCCGTGGCAGCCGCGGCAGGCCATCCACTGCCGCCGCAGACGGTGGACGCCATGCTGGAAAGCACGGTCCGCATGCCGCCCTACCTCACCAGCATGACACTGGATGCCTTGCAGGGGCGCCCGCTGGAACGCCAGGCCATTCTGGGCACCATGATCGAACAGGCCCAGGCGCTTGGGGTTGCCGTATCGACGCTGGAAACCTTTGACGCGCTGTTGCGTTTGCACGAGCCCGTTTCATCCGATTGATCCCGGGCGCTGGAACTTGAACGGGGTTCGTTGTACCGTTAGCCGTCTCCGGCTGCCGCAGGGTCGTGGCAGCCCGCTCAATGCCCAAGGAAAGACGGCAAATCCATTGCCGCAATCCAGCGCGAGAGAACTTGATGGGCCACGGGATCCGTCCCGCCCGTGCAGACGCAGGCATGGAGCACATGGAGTCGGCAGGATCGTCCGCACAGGAGTAATAGAAATGGCTGATGCAGTTATCGTTTCCACGGCCCGCACGGGCATTGGCAGGGCTTTCAAGGGTTCCCTGAACCTGACCCATGGAGCCGAAATGGGCGGCCATGTGATCAAGCATGCCGTGGAACGCGCCGGGATTGATCCGGCTGAAGTCGAAGAAATCATCATGGGCTGCGGCCTGCCTGAAGGCGCCACCGGCAACAACATCGCGCGCCTGGCGGGAATTCGCGGCGGCATTCCGGTCACCTCCACCGGTGCCACCATTGCCCGCTTCTGTGGCTCGGGCCTGTCGGCTGTTGCCCACGCCGCCCAGCGCTGTATCGTCGACAAGGTCCCGGTTGCCATCGGTGGCGGGCTGGAGTCGATCAGCCTGGTGCAGAACAACATGAACATGAAGCACGCGATGGACAAGGGCTTGCTCAAGATGAAGCCCACCATCATGATGCCCATGATCCCCACCGCGGAAAACATCGCCAAGCGTTTCGGCGTCACACGCGAGGAAGCCGACCAGTTGGCGCTGCTGAGCCAGCAGCGCACCGCCGCCGCCCAACAGGACGGCCGACTGGGCGAGGAAATCGTGCCCATCACGGTGACCATGGAAGTCACCGACAAGGAAACCGGCAAGACCGAGAAGGTTGAAGTCACCTTGAGCCGCGACGAAGGCAACCGCGAAACCACGCTGGAAAAGCTGGCCTCGCTGAAGCCGGTCGCCGGCCCCACTGGCACGGTTACCGCCGGCAATGCCAGCCAGCTCTCCGACGGCGCCGCCGCCGTGGTGATCATGAACAGCGAATATGCCGAGAAGAAGGGTGTCAAGCCGCTGGGTATCTTCCGTGGCTTCGCCACCGCCGGCTGCGAACCCGACATCATGGGCATCGGCCCCATCTATGCCATTCCACGCCTGTTGGAGCGTCATGGCCTGAAGATGGACGACATCGGCCTGTGGGAACTGAACGAGGCCTTTGGCGTTCAGGCCGCATATTGCATCAAGGAACTGGGCATTCCCATGGATATCTGCAATGTCAATGGCGGCGCCATTGCCATTGGCCATCCTTATGGCATGTCCGGCGCCCGCATGGTTGGCGCGGCCCTGCTGGAAGGCAAGCGTCGCGGCGTCAAGCACGTCGTGGTGTCCATGTGCATCGCCCAGGGCATGGGCGCGGCCGGCCTGTTTGAAGTGGTGTAAGGATCGATTCGTGATCCAAAAGGCCCGGGGTGACCGCTGCCCCGGGCTTTTTCTTGGGATCTGTTTTGGGCTTGTTCTTGCGAACGTGATACGATTCCGGTCTTTGTTCAGGCTTGCCTGGGTGTTCTTTCCGGCATTTTTTTCCGGCTTCAAGTTCACATGGGCAGGTCAACATGATTTCATGTCAATGGGTTTTGTTCTTTTAATGAATGACTTGGAGCTACTGCAGTCATGAAGATTCTGGTGGGTGTCAAGCGGGTCGTTGACTACAACGTCCGCGTTCAGGTCAAGCCGGATGGGTCCGGTGTCGCCTTGGACGGCGTCAAGATGAGCGTCAATCCCTTCGATGAAATTGCCGTCGAAGAAGCCCTGCGGTTGAGAGAAGCGGGCAAGGCCACGGAAGTGGTGGTGGTGTCCATTGGGCCTGCGGCAGCGCAGGAACAATTGCGAACTGCGCTGGCCATGGGAGCCGATCGCGCGATCCTGGTGGAATCGGCCGAAGCTGTCCAATCGCTGACGGTTGCCCGCATCTTCGCCAAGCTGGTGGAGAAGGAACAGGCAGGACTGGTGATTCTGGGCAAGCAGGCCATTGATGACGATGCCGGCCAGACGCCCCAGATGCTGGCGGCCCTGCTGGGTTGTGCCCAGGCCTCTTATGCGTCCAAGGTCGAGGTCAACGGCAACAGCATGCGCGTGACCCAGGAAGTCGACGCTGGCCTGCAGACCATCGAGGTGGATCTGCCGGCGGTGATCAGCGCGGATCTGCGTCTGAACGAACCCCGTTACGTCAAGCTTCCGGACATCATGAAGGCCAAGAAGAAGCCCATGGAAACCGTGAGCCTGGTGGATCTGGGTGTAGAGCCGGCGGCCGCCCTGAAGGTGGTCAAGACAGAAGCACCCGCCGCGCGTGGGGGTGGCCGCAAGGTCGCCAGCGCTGTGGAATTGGTCAAGGAACTGAAGAACAAGGGGCTGCTGTAATGAGCAAGGTGCTGATTATCGGTGAGCAGACTGGCGGCGTGCTGGGACAGGCCGTGGGTCGTGTGGTGGCTTGCGCCAAGGAGCTGAAGGCGTCCGAGGTGGTGGTGGCGCTGTTCGGCGCCGGTGATCTGGCCAGCGCAGCGGATGCCGCTGCGGCGCTGGACGGCGTAACCCGTGTGGTGACGGTGGAGAATCCGGCCAATGACCATCCACTGGCGGCGCTGGTGGCCCCCCAGGTCGTGGCGCTGGCCCAACAGGGTGGCTACAGCCACATCCTTGGGAGCAACTCCAGTTTCGGCAAGGACACCCTTCCGCGCGTCGCAGCGCTTCTGGGCGTGCCCCAGGTGACCGACATCATGCTGGTGCTGGGCGAGCGCAGCTTCAAGCGACCCACCTATGCGGGCAATGCGATCGTGACTGTTGAGGTCGCCGGCGATGGCGTGGTGTGCGGCACGGTGCGCAGCGCGTCCTATCCTGCCGTGGGCAATGGCGACAAGGCCCCGGTGGAAGCGGTGAGCCTGGACGTCACCCTGCCCAGCCATACGCGTTATATTTCACAGGAAACCAGCAAGAGCGATCGCCCCGATCTGCAGAGCGCCCCCAAGGTCGTTTCCGGCGGCCGCGGTGTAGGAAGCGCGGAGAATTTCAAGATTATCTTCAGCTTCGCCGACAAGATCGGCGCGGCGGTGGGTGCTTCGCGCGCTGCTGTGGACGCAGGTTTCGTGCCCAACGAAATGCAGGTAGGACAGACCGGCAAGATCATCGCACCGGGACTGTATGTCGCGGTCGGTATCTCCGGCGCCATCCAGCATCTGGCGGGCATCAAGGACGCCGGCACCATCGTGGCCATCAACAAGGACGAGGAGGCCCCGATTTTCGAGGTGGCCGACCTGGGTCTGGTGGGCGATCTGTTCCAAGTATTGCCGGAACTGGAAAAACTGGTCTGAAGCCGATTCGTCTGGCCGGGCGCCGCAGTCATGCGGTTGCCCGGTGAGTTTGTTACTGGATCTGCGTATGGGGGGGCATTGCCCCCCGTTTTTTTGACTAAAGGCGGCTTGCTCCTGGTTCGATCGGGCGCCTTGTCTTGAAGTCGATATCGCGGAATCCTCGCCCAAAGCTTGCGGGGCGGTAGGGCTCAGTTTATGTTCATCGGTCGGCGGTTTCGAGCCGCGTCCACCCAACCGACAATAATAAGGAGTGTGCATCATGTCGGCAGAACTGAATTGGCTGACCTGGACCGTCATCATGACGGCTTTTTTCTTTTTCCCCTACGTGCTTAATCGGATCAAGGTGCGTGGCCTGTTCGGCGCCATGGGCAATCCCCGCAAGGATGACCTGCCGGAGTCCGATTGGGCGCAACGGGCCATGCGTGCACACGCAAACGCCGTGGAAAACCTGGTGATCTTTGCGCCGCTGGTGCTGATGGTGGAACTGGTTGGTGCCAATTCAGGGGTGACGGCTTTTGGAGCGGCGCTCTATTTCTGGGCCCGGCTGATCCATTACACGGTTTATACCCTGGGCGTTCCCATCGTACGCACGCTCAGCTTCTTTGCTGGGCTGTTCGGGCAAGTGCTGCTCATGATCGCCTTGATCGGCGCCATGTGACCACGAGAAAGATCTCATGAAAGCCCTGATCGCCGTCCGCCCCGGCGGCCCTGAGGTCCTCACCCTGGCGACCGTTGATCAGCCGCAACCTGGAGCGGAAGAGGTGCGCGTCCGCGTGCGGGCGGCCGGGGTAAATCGGGCCGATCTGTTGCAGCGCCGCGGACTTTATCCGCCGCCCTCCGGTTGGGATTCCCGCCGCATCGGCCTGGAATACGCCGGCGAAGTGGAGGCGGTGGGCGCTCGCTGCAGCCTGCGGCGGGTGGGGGACCGGGTCATGGGGCTGGTGGCGGCGGGTGCCTGTGCCGAGTTCATCACCGTGCCGGAGCGGGAAACCTTGCCGATCCCGCCGCGTCTGACCGACGCGGAGGCTGCGGCGATCCCCGAGGCTTTCCTGACTGCATTCCGAGCGCTCTGGGAAGAAGGCGGGCTGCAGCCCGGTGAAGGCGTGGCGGTGCGCATCGCCACGTCCAGCGTCGGGATGGCAGCGGTCCAGCTCGCTCACGCGGCAGGCCACCCGGTGGTGGGTACCGGGCGCGACGCCGATCGCCTGGACGGCTTGCGGGAATTCGGATTGAACCATCCCCTGATCGAAGGCAGCGCCGACCTGGTGGCGCAGGCGCGCCGAGCCTTGGGAGGTGCCGCCGCCGTGGTGCTCGATCTGTGGGGCGGGGGACGATTGGCGGAGAACCTGGCCCTACTGGGCGAGGAGGGGCGTCTGGTGGTGGTGGGGCTGCTGGGTGGCGGCCGTGACACCGTCGACCTGACCGGACTGCTGATGCGCCGGCAAAGCATTCGCACCCTCACCATGCGCAGCCAACCCATCGAACGACGCATCGCTTTGGCGCGCCGTTTCGAGCAGCAGATCCTGCCGGATCTTGCGGCCGGGCGGTTGCGGTTGCCCATCGCTCAGGTCTATCTGATGACAGAAGCCGCCGAGGCCCATCGGCGCATGGAGGCGGGCGGGCATCTGGGCAAGCTGGTGCTGACCTGGCCTTAAGGAACCCCCCAGATTTATTCTTCTGCCATCGCCCCTGCGCCGAAATGCTTTTACGAAAATAGCGACTATTGTCCAACGACAAGACTTCGAC
>JBAUIG010000097.1:0-2085 GCA_049682735.1 Candidatus Macondimonas sp.
CGGGGTGCAGCGGGGCGTCATCCGCGGCATGGTCGGACTGGCCGGGCCCTATGATTTCCTGCCCCTCAAGGAACCCGCCCTGCAGCGCATCTTTGCCCCTGCCGGCGATCTGCGCCTGACCCAGCCTGTCAGCCATGCCGATGGTCGCAATCCGCCGATGCTGCTGATCCACGGCCGCGATGACAGCCGCGTGCGGCCCGGCAACAGCCTGCGATTGGCCGAGCAGGTGCGCGGGGCCGGTGGGTCAGCCGAGGTCCGGATTTATGACCATCTGGATCATCCGTGGGCGGTGGCAAATCTGGCCGCTCCGCTCCGTTGGCGGTCGGATCTGGCTGGCGTGGTGGGCGGATTTGCGCGATGCGTCACGCAGGCATCGACAGCCAATCCACCGACCGCGGTTTCGGGTCGTCGCGCTGCTTCAGGCCCAGGCGGATCGGTTCATTCGGAGACGGACTGCCTGACTGCCCGGCCGGGTTGACGGGTGATTTATCCGCCGTATGCCTCGATCCTGAAGACTGATCATGTTTTTCTGAGCGTGGAGCAAGGGCCAGCGCGCTTGCAAGGGCGTCATGTGCTTGTGCTAGGGTTTCAGGGATATCCGCAAAAATCTGCCAGATGGACTGCCCATGTCGACCACCGAGCCTGTTGCCACCCCTGAAGAAGCCACGCTGGAGCCGCCGATCGATGCGATCGACCTCACCCGTGCGGATCTCTATCTCAACCGCCACATCAGCCTCTTGGCATTCAACGAACGGGTGCTGGCGCAGGCGCGCGATCACAGCGTGCCCTTGCTGGAACGGCTCAAGTTCCTGTGCATCACCAGCTCCAATCTCGATGAATTCTTCGAGACCCGCGTCGCCGGCCTCAAGGAATTGCATGCCTATGGGTCCTGGCAGGTGGACGTGGACAACCGCTCACCCGCCGAAACCCTGCGACTGATCGATGCCAAGGCCCACGCGCTGGTGAGTGAACAGTACCGGGTGCTGAACGAGGAAATGCTTCCGGCGATGGCGCGGGAGCAGATTCACCTGATCGGCCCCGCACGCTGGACCAAGGCCCAGCGGGCCTGGGTGCGCAGCTATTTCGAGGAAGAAGTTTCGCCGCTGTTGAGTCCCCTCGGCCTGGATCCCGCCCATCCCTTTCCCCGGATTCTCAACAAGAGCCTCAATTTCATCCTGTCCCTGGAAGGCAAGGATGCCTTTGGCCGCAACAGTGCCCTTGCGGTATTGCAAGCCCCTCGCGCCCTGCCCCGGGTGATCCGCCTGCCGGCTGAAGTTGCGCCCAAGGGGGATTGTTTTGTGCTGCTCTCCGCGATCATCCAGTCCCATGCGGACGCTCTTTTCCCCGGTATGCAGGTCAAGGGTTTCTATCCTTTCCGGCTGACCCGCAACAGCGAAATGTTCGTGGATGAGGAGGAGGTGGACGATCTGCTGCGGGCGATGGAAGGGGAGTTGTCCTCGCGCCGCTATGGCGATGAGGTGCGTCTGGAAGTGGCCAAGGAATGCCCGCAGGACATGGTGGATCTGCTGCTCAAGCAATTTGAGCTGCAAGCGTCGGATGTCTATTCGGTGGATGGCCCCGTGAATCTCAGCCGCCTGATGGCCCTGATCGATCAGGTGGAGCGGCCGGATCTGAAATATCCACCCTTTACCCCCGGTCTGCCGCGGGATCTGACCGGGACGGCGGGCAGCAGTGCCATGGGCAATCTGTTCGATGTGATCCGCAAGGGCGATGTGCTGCTGCACCAGCCCTACCAGTCTTTCGCGCCGGTGGTGGAGTTCCTGCGTCAGGCCAGCCAGGATCCGCAGGTGCTGGCCATTCGCATGACGCTCTACCGCACCGGAGCGGATTCAGCCATTGTGGATCTGCTGCGCCAGGCCGCCATCCGCGGCAAGGAAGTCACCGTGGTGGTGGAACTGCGGGCGCGTTTTGACGAGGAGGCCAACATCAGCCTGGCCAACCGGCTGCAGGAGGCGGGTGCCCATGTGGTGTACGGCGTGGTGGGCTACAAGACCCATGCCAAGCTGGCCTGGGTGGTGCGTCGGGAAGGCCGGCAACTGCGCCATTACGTCCACCTGGGAACCG
>JBAUIG010000098.1:0-11166 GCA_049682735.1 Candidatus Macondimonas sp.
GCCCTGCTGCATCAGCCCTGGCCCGGCAACGTGCGCGAGCTCGAACACCTGATCGGCCGGGCCGCCCTGCGCGCGCTGTCTCAGCAGCCCCAGCGCCCGCGCATCCTGACCGTGCAGGCGCAACACCTGGACCTGTCGCCGATATCCGGCGCCGCATCCGCCATGCCCGCGCCAATCGCCCCCGAAAGCCCACAACCCGTCACCGGGCTGCGCGAAGCGGTAGACGAACTCCAGACGCGCCTGATCCAAGAGGCGCTGGCGCGGCATGGTGGAAATCGTGCCGCCGCCGCCCGCGAATTGGGCCTGGATCGGGCTAATCTTCACCGGCTGCAAAAGCGGTTGGGCCTGACGCCGTAAAGCGGGTCATGCTTGTTACGCACGAGCGCTCTGATGAGGATGCTTGAGCTTGCCATTGGCCCCGACGAGCGCCGTAAACAGGCTCGCGGTGCAGTTTCTCCATGAAGAACGGATCGTTCGAGAGCCTGAAGCGCATCGAGCGGTATGGCTCTCCTACGTCTGCCTCATGCTTTGGCTTCCCGGCGTGACGCTATTCCCTAGCCATCGCTGCGCGAGGAGCGCTTGCGCTCGTGTTCCTTCAGGTAGCGCTTGCGCACACGGATGGCCTTGGGCGTCACCTCGACCAGTTCGTCGTCGTTGATGAATTCCAGCGCCTGTTCCAGCGTGAGCCGGATGGGGGGAACGAGGATGATGTTCTCGTCCGAGCCCGCCGCGCGGATGTTGGTGAGCTGCTTGGCCTTGAGCGGATTGACAACCAGGTCGTTGTCGCGCGAGTGGATGCCGATCACCATCCCCTCATAGACTTCCTCGCCATGGCCAATGAACAGCCGGCCGCGCTCCTGCAGATTGAACAGGGCGTAGGCGAGCGCCTTGCCCGGTCCATTGGCGATCAGCACGCCGTTGTTGCGTTCCGCCAGGCTGCCCTTCTTGATCGGCGCATAGTGCTCAAAGACGTGGTAAATCAGCCCGGTGCCGCTGGTAGCGGTCATGAATTCGGTCTGGAAACCGATCAGGCCGCGTGCGGGAATGAGGTAGTCCAGGCGGACCCGGCCCTTGCCGTCCGGCACCATGTCGCGCAGCTCGCCGCCGCGCTCGCCGAGCTTCTCCATCACCTTGCCCTGGCTCGTCTCCTCGACGTCCACGGTCAGGGCCTCGAACGGCTCGCATTTCTGCCCGTCGATTTCCTTGATGATGACCTCGGGGCGCGAGACACCGAGTTCATAGCCTTCGCGGCGCATGTTCTCGATCAGGATGGACAGGTGCAGTTCGCCGCGGCCGGAGATCTTGAATTTGTCGGGGTCCTCGGTGTCTTCCACGCGCAGCGCGACGTTGTGCTTGAGTTCGCGCTGCAGCCGATCGCGCAACTGGCGCGAGGTGACGTACTTGCCCTCGCGGCCGGCGAAGGGCGAGGTGTTGACCACGAAGTTCATGCTCACCGTGGGCTCGTCCACCGTCAACGGCGGCAAGGCCTCGACCTGCGCGGGATCGCACAGGGTGTCGGAGATGTTGAGCTGTTCCATGCCGGTGAAGGCGATGATGTCGCCGGCCGAGGCCTCCGGGAATTCCACCCGCTCCAACCCCAGGAAGCCCAGGATCTGCAGCACGCGCCCCGGGCGGCGCTGGCCCTGGGGATCGATTACCGTCACGGGTGTATTGGTCTTGACGCGGCCGCGCTGGATGCGGCCGATGCCGATCAGGCCCACGTAGCTGTTGTAGTCCAGGCTGCTGATCTGCATCTGGAATGGGCCTTCGGGATCCACATTGGGCGGCGAGACCCGATCGACGATCAACTGGAACAAAGGCTCCATGCTGCCTTCGGTCACATCGGGCGACATGCCCGCGTAACCGCGCAGGGCCGAGGCGTAGATCACCGGGAAATCGAGCTGCTCTTCGGTGGCGCCGAGACGGTCGAACAGGTCAAAGGTCTGGTCCAGCACCCACTCAGGCCGCGCGCCGGGGCGGTCCACCTTGTTGATGACCACGATGGGTTTGAGGCCCAGGGCAAAGGCCTTTTGCGTTACAAAGCGGGTCTGCGGCATGGGGCCATCCACGGCGTCGACCAGCAGCAGCACCGAATCGACCATGGACAACACGCGCTCTACCTCGCCGCCAAAGTCGGCGTGGCCGGGGGTATCGACGATGTTGATGTGGTAGTCGCGCCAGCGGATGGCGGTGTTCTTGGCCAGGATGGTGATCCCGCGTTCCTTTTCCAGGTCGTTGGAATCCATGAGCCGCTCGCCGCCACCCGTGCGCTCCTGCAAGGTGCCGGATTGACGGAGCAACTGGTCGACCAGGGTGGTCTTGCCATGGTCGACGTGGGCGATGATGGCGATATTGCGCAGATTTTCGATCACAAAGGGCTCGGCGAGCGGCCTGGGGGCCGCGAGACTGATGGGGACAGCATTATAACCGTTAATGGGGATGGCCCGGCAGTCAGGCCAAACGATATACATTCGGCGAGTCACGCGCCTCGGTGTATGCCCCGCCCCGCTGGCCATCTGGGCCCCAACGACGTCCCAGACACGCGGCAGACCAAGCCAGCAGGGATGGTGCCTAGGGCGATGAGACCGCAGACGGCGCCAGCACATCCGGATAATGGTCACCGACCGGATAGCTGGCGTGGGCCAGCCGTTCGCGACAGAAGGCCAGAATGCGCTGTCGCTCATGGAATTCCGTGTCTTCGTAGCGAGTCTCGGAGCCCGATTGCATGAAGCGGATGGTCTCGGCCGAGACGCTGAACAGATTCGGGGCAAACATCTCGAAATAATCTTCGTGGTCGCGCATGTAGGCGAAGCTGGCTTTGTGGACAACCTTGGCGACTTCCGCATCGCTCAGCGGACGGTTCAGGAAAGCCGCGATCTGGCGGATACCGCCTTCGAGATCGCGCTTCAGATCTTCGTAATGCACGAACAAGACATTGTCGTGTTGCCGGCTGCGCTGCCACCAGCTTTCCACATGGTCGGGCCAGGACATCCACCACATGTCGTCGCTGCAATACCATGCCAGCAGGTCGTGGCGCGTGGGCATCAGCGGACCGCCCAGTTTGTGGATGAAGTCGACACAACTGGCAAAGCAGCTCACCGGATGGCGCGTCACATAGATGTATTTCGCGACATCGCTATGGGGGATCAACTGTGCGGGCATGTGGGTCTTGATGATGCGGTTGCGGCCAGTGCCGACCAGCGGAGCATCCTCCATGGAGACGCTGGAAGTCGGACTGGTCTCGATCCAGGGGCTCAGGGCATACATGTGGCGATAGCCTGTGTCGGACAAATCACCCTCGCCGCCGTGCAGGATCTCGAACACGATCTGTTGCATCCAGGTCGTGCCGCATTTCATCTGGGTGGCAATGAAGATATCCGCCGCTTCGGGCTGGTAGTGTTTGGTACGCGCATAGGATTCCTTGCTGCACATCATGAGCGGGCCGGTCACCTGTCCGTAGCGCATGACCGGCATTTTCTTCAGACGCATGACCTTGGCGATGGCTTCAAATACAGGGCGGATGTGGCGCGCATGCCACTGCAGCCGCTTCACAAGGCGGCGGCGCTCGGCCAATGGGCGGGCGAAGTAGCGATCGCCCCGCGTCTGCAGTTCGCTCCAAACCATCAGGCCCACCACATAGGCAAGCCCTGCCGTCAGCAGAATGACGGCTCCATAGACCAAGCTTTTCATTGGAAATCATCCCTGATGAACACCCGTTTCCCGAGGATTCCTTCCTTCGGGTTATTGCGGGCGGCGCGAATTCACGCGCCATCCGCAGTTTCCAAATAATGGCGGGCTTGATAGGGCAAGGCAAGGCGTGGGAATAAAGACAGGACAGGATCAAGGTCGCGACTATTGGAAGGTTCGGTCAGCCGCGACGTCTAAAAAGGGAAGTGCGGGATTTAGCAGGGGCGGGCCGATCTTCGCCCCGCGCGCCTTTCACCAACTGGAAGGCACTCCAGCCCAGCGCCGCCATGCGCAACACCGGATGACGACGGATCAACCGCGGCAGAATAAGGCCCACCGCCCCGACGAGGAGTGGATGAAACCTGTGTCCGCTTACTATGGGTGCGCTTGCACTGGTGGCCGCACGGGAAAAAAGCCCTCCAAACCAGTTACGGGGGTCCAGATTGCTACTTACATTCCGGGATTGAGTAATTAATCGTCCTCGCTGGCGTTCAGCACGACGGGCCAGTCGCGCTTTTTCGGCGTCCCGTGCCATGCGAGAGGATATGCGGGATTTATTCATGGTTCAGGCTCTCCAGATCCTCACGTAGCACAGCCATCGTGGCGGGCAGAAAACGCCGGCTTTTTTTGATCGCAAGGTTTAAAAAAATCAGTGATATCAGCAAAAGGACCACGAAAAAAGCCGGCAAGGACCATGCCGCCACCTCGCGGCAAGTGTCCCAACACTCCACCACTACGGCAATCACCAAGGTCAGCAAACTAAAAAATGCGGTAACAAGCGCAAGTGCGGAAAAAAGCAGGACCCGACCGAACTGCCCACGCCATTCGGTGATCTCCAGGCGCGCGAGATCGAGTCGGGTGCCAGCCGTTACGGCTAGGAGCGCCAAAAGCTGTCGGATTTGAGCGCCAAACGGGGCTTGTGCCATGTTGCGCAGTCCTTTCCCCGCCCCGAAGGGAAGGGTTCAGTTCAAGAACGGGATTTCAGGCTGGACACGGCCAGAACCAACAGTGCGGCCACACCGATCGCCTGCCAAGGGTGACTATGAACATAGCGCGAAGTCCTGTCGCTAGCCACTTCCCATTCATCCTGGGCCGAGCTGCTTAGGTCGTTCCAACGAAAATGGCCGGCACTGGTTTTGAGGCGATCACGCAATGCCTGCAGGCGATTGATTGCCATTTCCTCGATATCGTCGAACAAATCATCCAAGGCACCAAAATTGACATTGTCAGTGGCCTTACGGGCTTTCATCCGGGCCTGATCGGTCATCGATTTGCGGCGTCCAAACATGGGCTGATCCCCTTTTGAGTCAAGCGAAATGTGACAGAGTGCACCTTTCATGGCGCAGCTTACGTTAAGAAGACTGACTTTTGGATGTGAAGTTCCCTGTTCGGCCATCGGATAGAGGTTAGATGATCAGATAAAACAAACGCCTGAAGTTTCAGGGTGCGGGATTGGGGTATTGACGATGAATTGCCTCGATGCCCTCGACGAGCGCCTCTGACAAGCGTACTTCGGCTGCGGCAAGGTTGCTTGCCAGCTGGGCAGGCGTGGTGGCGCCTAGGAGGGCGGCCCCCAGGAAAGGCCGCGAAAGCACATAGGACAGTGCCATCTGTGCCGGATCGATGCCGTGCGTCTGAGCCAGTTTCACATAGGCCGCAGCGGCTGCCGCGGCCTGGGGATTGGTGTAGCGCTTGAAGCGTTCGTAACGGCTCAAGCGCGCTGCCGGGGGCTGGGCGCCATCCAGATACTTGCCACTCAAAACGCCGAAGGCCAGCGGGGAGTAGGCCAAGAGCGGCACGTCTTCGCGATGGGCGATCTCGGCCAGGCCAATCTCGAAGCTGCGGTTGAGCAGATTATAGGGATTCTGGATGCTGGCCACGCGGGCCAGCCCCAAGCGCTCGGAGAGTTCCAGAAAGCGCATCACGCCCCAGGGCGTTTCATTTGACAGGCCGATGTGGCGGATCTTGCCGACCTGAATGAGGTCATCCAGGGTGGCGAGGGTTTCCAGCAGCGGCGTCGCATCCGGGCTCTCAGCGTGCGCGTAGCCCAGCCGGCCGAAGAAGTTGGTGTCCCGATCAGGCCAATGCAGCTGGTAGAGGTCGATGTAATCGGTTTGCAGGCGTTCAAGGCTGGCGTGCAAGGCGGCCGTGATCTGCGTCCGGGTCAGGCGGGGAGTGCCGTCACGGATCCAGGGCAGCCAATCAGCCCGTCCCGAGACCTTGGTGGCGATGATCAGTTGATCGCGTTGGCTTGAGTGACGCGCCAGCCAGTTACCCAGGATGGCTTCGGTGCGCCCCTGGGTCTCGGCGCGGGGCGGCACGGGATACATCTCGGCGGTGTCGATGAAATTGACCCCAGCCGCCAGCGCCTGCTCGATCTGGGCATGGGCCTCGGATTCGCTGTTTTGCTCGCCCCAGGTCATGGTGCCCAGCCCCAGGGCGCTGATGCGCAGCGGGGTGCGTCCGAGTGGCCGGTAATCCATGCCAGTCTCCGTAAGCGTCAGGGAGTTTGTGGCGGAACGGGCTTTCGGCGTTGTCGTCGGCGCTGGTTATCCCGGTTGCGCATCAGTTGTTCCATTATCGGCATCAGAATGATTTCCATGGCCATGCCCATCTTTCCGCCCGGCACGACCACGGTATTGCGCCGGGACATGAAGGAGCCTTGGACCATCGCCAGCATTTCGGGGAAGTGAATGGGCCATTTGCGCGGATCCTTGAAGCGGATCACCACGAAACTTTCATCCTGGCTAGGAATGTCGCGAGCGATGAAGGGATTGGATGTGTCGACGGTGGGGACGCGCTGGAAATTGATGTCGGTCTGGGAGAACTGGGGAACCATGTAGTGCACATAGTCGTGCATGCGCCGCAGGATGGTTTCCTTGACCCGTTCGGGGCTGTAGCCGCGCTCGTTGGTATCGCGGTGGATCTTCTGGATCCATTCCAGGTTGATGGTCGGCACCAGGCCGATCAGCAGATCCACATGCTGGGCGACATTGACGCGGTCGGTGACCAGTCCGCCATGCAGTCCCTCGTACAGCAACAGGTCCGTATCCGGTGGCAGGGGGGTCCAGGGCGTGAAGGTGCCGGCTTTCTGGCCGAATGCGCTGGCTTCGGCATCGGAATGCAGATAGCGGCGCAGCTCGCCCTGGCCCGTGGCACCATAACTGCGGAACAGCGCT
This sequence comes from Candidatus Macondimonas sp., assembly GCA_049682735.1. Taxonomy (GTDB): domain Bacteria; phylum Pseudomonadota; class Gammaproteobacteria; order UBA5335; family UBA5335; genus Macondimonas. The sequence goes on from JBAUIG010000098.1 coordinate 6,867, forward strand.
TCCAGTTTATCGAACAGGTTGGCCGCCGGCCCGAAATGGCTGAAACGCTCGCCGCGTACATTGGCCCGATGCAACTGCTGGGCCATGGTATCCCGGTCATAGGCATGGAAGCTGTCGCCCTCGACGATCGCCGCGCGCAGGTTCATGCGCGTGAACATGTGCTCGAAGGCCACCCGCGCGGTGCTGGTGCCCGCCCCGGAGGAGCCGGTGACCGCAATGATGGGATGGAGTTTTGACATCGGCTAATCCCCCGCAAATCTCGCCACGGGCGCATCGTCGGCGTGCAATCGGCGTCTGAAGCACAAATCCCATACGCCGTGACCCAAGCGCTGACCGCGCTGCTCGAAGCGGGTAAGCGGGCGCTGGGGGGGGCGGGGCGTGAAGGGGCTGGCATCGGTCTCGCTGACCAGTTCCGCTCGACCCGCCAGAACTTCAGCCATCTGAATTGCATATTCCTCCCAGTCGGTGGCCAAGTGCAAGACCCCGTCGGGCTTGAGATGCATGCAAAGCAGAGCGATGAAGGCGGGCTGGATCAGCCGGCGCTTGTGATGGCGTTTCTTCGGCCAGGGATCGGGAAAAAAGATATGGATCCGATCCAGTTGCGCCGGGTGCAGGCGTTCACGCAGAAACGGTACGGCGTCTTCCGCATGCACGCGCACATGTGCCAGCGCCTCCCGTTCGAGGGTGTTGAGCAAGCGCCCCACGCCGGGCTGATGGACCTCGATGCCCAGCACGTTCCACTCTGGATGGGATTGGGCGAACCCGGCCACTGCCTCCCCGGCGCCGAAGCCGATTTCCAGTAGCGTCGGTGCCGGGCGGCCAAACAACACGGACAGATCAACGGCATGCGGCTTGGCCGGCACACCATAGCGATCCATCAAGGTGGCGAAAGCGCGTTCCTGGGCCAAGGTCATGCGGCCTTGGCGGCGCACGAAACTGCGCACCGGACGAATAGGGGGGTGCAAGGCGCGATCTCCGCAGTTCAGGGTCGACTGAAAAGCTGGCCATCCAGGGGGGATGAGGCACTGGCGTAGCGTTTGCGCGGGATGCGGCCGGCCAGAAAGGCTTCACGGCCCGCCTCCACTGCCAGCGCCATGGCCCGGGCCATGCGCACCGGCTCACGCGCCCCCGCAATGGCCGTGTTCATCAGCACCCCGTCGCAGCCCAGCTCCATGGCGAAAGCCGCATCGGAGGCGGTGCCCACGCCTGCGTCCACCAATACCGGCACTTTCGCCTGTTCCACGATGGTGAGGATATTCCAGGGATTGACGATGCCCATCCCCGAGCCGATCAGCGAACCCAGCGGCATGATGGCAATGCAGCCCATGGCTTCCAGATCGCGCGCCACGATCGGATCGTCGCTGGTATAGACCATCACCTCGAAGCCTTCCCGGATCAAGATCTCGGCGGCCTTCAGGGTTTCCCGGACATTGGGATAGAGGGTTTTCTCATCCCCCAGCACTTCCAGTTTCACCAGCCGGTGGTCCCCCAACAGCTCGCGGGCCAGCCGGCAGGTCCGCACTGCGCTTTCGGCGTCGAAGCAGCCCGCGGTATTGGGCAGCAGGGTATAGCGCTCGGGCGGGATGACCTCCAGCAGGCTCGCCGCCTTGGGGTCCTGGCCGATGTTGGTGCGACGGATTGCCACCGTCACGATCTCGGCGCCACTGGCCGCGACCGCCTCCGCCGTCTGCTCCAGATCCCGATATTTGCCGGTACCCACCAGCAGGCGCGAGCGATAGCTGCGGCCCGCGAGGATCAGCGGGCGGTCGGCGGAAATGGCATCGTTCTGGGTCATGGGCATCTTCCTCTGGGCATCACAGGGCGCCGCCGCCAATGGCGTGAACCACCTCCAGCCGATCGCCGGATGCAAGGCGAATGTCCCCATAAGCGCTGCGGGGGACGATCTCGCCGTTGTATTCCACCGCGATGCGGCGCTCCATCAAGCCTTCGCGGATCAGCAGATCGGCCAGGGTACTGCCTGCCTCCACGGTAGCGGCAAGGCCGTTGAGCTCGATTGAGATCGGGGCGGTCATCAGGTGGATCAACACGTCCGAGGGGTGAAATTAGGCTTATTCTAACCTCAAGGCCTGCCGCGCGGTCGGCGCAATGGGGCATTTCAGCTTTACAGGTCGCGTGAAACCCCGGAAAATCGACTTTAATGCGGGTGTAGTTCAATGGCAGAACCTCAGCTTCCCATGCTGATGGCGTGGGTTCGATTCCCATCACCCGCTCCACTCCATCATCCTGCGGACTTGCGCAGCGACCAATAAATCTGCAGATCGTTGCCAAAGATTTCGCCCTACCTCAAATCCGGCAAAACGGACAACCGCTTGTGCATCTGGCGAGACTCCGCCTTCTGGCTGAGAGACATCTGGGGGCTTTACCGCTCAAGCTGAATCCCTGGATAGCCGAAAGCATCAACAGGATGAAGCTGGAGGCGGAGAGAGATGCACCCAATCTGCAGCCGAGCCACATTCGGGAAAGAACTATGCAGAGATCGCTGGCGTGCCAGTTCCCATAATTGATCTTTTTGCTGGTCCGGGAGGGCTCGGGGAAGGATTTGCTTCCCTGCGGGGGCGCAAGCGACAGCCATTCTTCGAGATCGCTCTTTCCATTGAAAAGGATGCGGTGGCACATCGCACGCTGACGCTCAGGGCAGTATTCAGGCGCCTGCGTGGCACCAACGACGTCAGGCACTACTACAGCTACATACGCGGCGAGATCGATGAGGCCGCTTTCCGCAGTATCCCTGCCGTCGCCAGCGCCTTCGAGCATGCTGCCGCCGAGGCGAGATGCCTGGAGCTTGGCAAGTCTGACGAAGCCAATATCGACAGGGAAATACGTGCTGCACTGGGGCAGGAAACCTGGGTGCTGATCGGCGGCCCACCCTGCCAGGCGTATTCACTGGCGGGGCGCCAATAGATGTGGAATAGGCAAGAGGTCGAAGCTACTGTCGCTGATTATTTCCACATGCTGATGTTGGAGTTGTCGGGCCAGTCATATAGCAAGTCAGCGCATCGCAAACTTCTGCTAGAAAAACTTAATGGCCGAACGGCCTCGGCAGTCGAGAGAAAGCACCAAAACATCAGCGCCATACTTATTGAGTTTGGCGTTCCGTACATAACTGGTTACAAGCCGCTCGGTAAGTACCAAGGGTTACTAAAGGATGTGGTTGAGGAAAGATTAAAGGCCGATTCTCTTTTTGAGCAGGCGGTTGATGCTGCCTGCTCAGCGCCGGCGGTTTTGCCGTTGTTGTCTGATTATTCCAACTTAATCGTTGATCCGCCCAAGCTCAATCACGTGGTATCTGAACCTGAAGCTACTGGAGCATATAGAGCAGCTCCTCAGAAGCGAGATTATCTGGCCAGAGAAGCTCGTAATGCCTTACTGGGGTTGGCTGGAGAAGAATTTGCTCTTAAGTATGAACATTATCGCCTGTACTCTCTCGGAAAAAAGGGCTTAGCGGATCGTGTTGAACACGTTTCCAAAACAAAGGGGGATGGGTCAGGGTATGACATCCTGTCGTTCGACGTTACTGGCCGTGAACGCTTCATAGAAGTAAAGACAACGGCTTTTGGAAAAGAGACTCCATTTTTTATCAGCAGGGGAGAACTCAGATTTGCCAAGGCATATGAGGATGGGTTTCACCTTTATAGGTTATTCGACTTCCGACGCAAACCGAAACTCTTTGACCTTCCCGGTTCGCCAGAAAAACATTGCAACTTGAACCCCGTCACTTACATCTGCCAATTCACCTAAGCGCTTTTTTTGGAATCACCGCTGACCACTCCACACACGGAAGCGGGACAAGACAGACCTTCCGGATATAGTCCAGTTGGCCAGAATCTGGTGAACACCGCCGACGTCTACTTGAATCACCTGTCCAGGTGTGGATGGAAGGACAGATGGACAGGGGAGGAAAACTCTATCGATGTCTCAGCCCATCAATCCAGGCATCCTCGCCGCGCTCGCCGCCGCCGTGCTGTTTGGCGCGAGCACACCGCTGGCCAAACTCATGCTGGAACAATCCAGCCCCGCCTTGCTCGCTGCCCTGTTGTACCTGGGCTCAGGGATTGGCCTCTGGCTGCTGCGCCGGGTTCGTCGGCAAGCGGCCGGCTCACTGGCGCCCGGGGAATGGCGCTGGCTGGGCGGCGCCATTCTTTGCGGTGGGGTCATCGCGCCGGTGCTGCTGATGGCGGGGCTGGCCGCGATGCCGGCCTCCGGTGCGGCGCTGCTGCTCAATGCCGAAGGCGTCTTGACGACGCTGCTCGCCTGGTTCGTCTTCAAGGAATCCTTCGAT
>JBAUIG010000099.1:0-9106 GCA_049682735.1 Candidatus Macondimonas sp.
AAGTGGGCCAGGGTGAAGGCCAGCCCGTGTTCCACGTCGCGGCGCGCCTCGCTCAGGCGGTTGCGGAAATATTGCAGACCCCCGGCTTCGATCCAGGGATAGCGCTCGGGCCAGCTTTGCAGGCGCTGCTGGTGGATCTCGGGGGCAAACAGTTCGGTGAGGGAGGAGCAGATCCCCTCCTCCCACGGCGCCTGGCGCACGAAGTTGACGTAGGCATCCACGGCAAAGCGCACCCCCGGCAGCACCATGCGCTGGCTTACCAGGGTCTCGCGCTCCAGCCCGACTGCCTCGCCCAGGCGGATCCAGGCCTCGATGCCGCCTTCCTCGCCCGTGCGGCCATCGTGGTCGATGATGCGCTGGACCCAGTGCCGGCGCACGTCCCGGTCGGGACACTTGGCCATCAGGGCGGCGTCCTTGAGCGGGATATTGATCTGGTAGTAATAGCGGTTGGCGACCCAGCCGCGGATCTGGTCGGGGTTCAGCGCGCCGCCATACATGCGCACATGGAAGGGGTGGTGGATGTGATAGCGCGCGCCCAAGGCCCGCAACCGCGTTTCGAACACCTCGGGTGACCAGGGTGCGTCCGTTATCGTTGCCACCACATGCTCCTTCACAACAGCAGATCCAGGCCGTCCTCGGCGACGGTGATGCCTGCGGCATCGAGTATCGCCCGCTCGCGGGAATGGTCGTCCAGAATCGGGTTGGTGTTGTTGATGTGAATCAGAATCTTGCGCGCCCGCGGGAAGGCCGCGAGGTGTTCGATCATGCCGCCCGGCCCACTCTGAGGCAAATGGCCCATCTCCAGCGCCCGCTTGCTGCCGGCGCCCAGGTCGATCAGATCCTCGTCCCGCCAGGCGGTGCCGTCGACCATCAGCACGTCGGCCTGCGCCATGGGCGCGTGCAAATGCGGCTCGAATGCGCCCAGGCCCGGCGCATAGAACAGGCGACCGCCGGTCGCTGCGTCCGTGATGAGCAGGCCGATGTTGTCGCCGGGATGGGGATCGTGGCGATGGGGTGAATAGGGCGGCGCCTTGCTGGACAGGGCGTAGGCCTGGAAGCTCAGTCCCGGTGCCTCGGACACGTCAAAGACCGAACCATCAGCCACGATGGGGTGCCAATCCACGCCGCAATAGTGCGACAACATGGGGATCACGGGAAAACCGGTGGAAAGATCCTGCTGCACCGGCGCCGTGGTGTAGAGCGCAAGACGCGGGCCTTCGCGCAAGGTCAGCAGGCCGGTGGCGTGGTCGATCTGGCTGTCCACCAGCAGCACCGCGGCAATGCCGGTATCGCGCACCGCCCGACCGGGCCGCAGCGGCGGGAAGGCTTCGATCTGGGCGCGTATGTCCGGGGAGGCATTGATCAGCACCCAGCGCTCGCCATCGGCGCTGACGGTGATGGAGGACTGGGTACGCGGCCGCGCGGCGATCGTGCCGGCGCGCAAGCCCGCGCAATAGCGGCAATGGCAATTCCATTGCGGGAATCCCCCGCCGGCGCCCGCACCCAAGACATGAATCCGCATGAGGCTCTCCGTTGCCGCCCTTCTCGCCCTTCGGAAACGACAAGGCCCGGCAGTTTGGCCGGGCCCTGTCACAGACTTGATCAAAATCAGCGGTTGAAAATATACATGGTCACTTCGAAACCCAACCGCAGATCTTCAAAAGCAGGCTTGGTCCAACGCATGGTGTCTCCCTCGTCAATTGTGTGTGAAGCATCCTTGCCCTCTTCCTGAACAGTCGGAAGGTCAATGGGATCATCTTAGCGACCTGACCCGGGAATGCCAAGCAAGGGTCCGCCCTCATCAGGATCACGCCTCGCGGGCCAGGCTGTGGGCCAGCGCGATGTTCATCCATCCGCCCGGTACATAGCTGCCCATTTCCTCGGGGGGAAGATAATCGCGTTTGGTTTCCCGGGTCAGATTTTTTCGCAATTCATAACCCAGTGTGCGCAACCATTCGGACAAGTGGCTCGCATCAAGCAGGGTATGAAATGGTTCCCCGATACGCCGCCAGATGCGCAGGCCGATGCGGCGACGCAAACGCCGTAACAAGGTTTTGGGCTGGCGCGCGATCAGCTCACGCACCTGCGCATCCATGTAATCAAAGGCCACCGCAACCCCGCCCGCACACAGGGCGCGCAACTCCCGGAACACCCCTTCCACCACCGGCAGGGGCAGGTAATAGGTCACCCCCATCCAGTTGACGAAGGTCGGCAACGCGGGATCGAAGCCGGACTCTTTCAGGCGAGCGCCGAGGGACTGAGTGGTGAAATCCATGGGCACAAATACCAGATTCGTGGGCGTCGCGAGGCCCCGCTCGGCAAGTCGGTCGCGCTTCGCGGCCTGGGTAGCGGGGTAATCCAGTTCGAACACCCACAACCGCGCCATGAGATCGGGCCGGCGCCATGCAAACGTGTCCCAGCCCGCACCCAGGATCACATACTGGCGCACCCCTTCCGTTTCCATGGCCCGGGCCAGTTCATCCTCGGCAAACCGCGCACGCAACAACAAGGCAGAAAATGCTTCCTTGAGCCTCGGACGGCGGCGGAACAGACGCGCCATGAAACGATAGGTACGCGGTCGCCGGACGATCCGCTGTCCGCGGGCGTTCAATAACTGTTCTGCCAGTGAATCGTTGAAAATCCTGATTGCGGGATCATGAGCCGCCAGGGCTCGGAAAAACATCACCATGCGGGAAGTGAAACTCGGTTGTCCGTCGCGCATCCTGTCTCCTGCTTCGGCCGTCCTGGCCTTGTTGTGTCATCTTGAGCCTGCAAGATCCTGAAAATTCGCGGCATGAGCTTGGCTGTGCGCCAAGGCGAGGTAGACCAGTCCGCGCGGCACAAAAGGCCCCATTTCCTCGGGCGGCAGATAATCGCGCAACTGCCTGCAGGACAGGTTTTGTTGCAACTCATAGCCCAGCGCGGCAAGCCAGGCGGGCAAGGTTTTCGCGTCCAGCAAACTTCTGAACGGCTCGCCGACCCGCGCCACGGCGCGCTCCATGATGCGGCGGCGCCAGCGTGACTGGAACGATGCGGACCGGCTGTCCACATGGGCCCGCAGGCCGGCATCGGCATAATCGAAGGCCACACTGACCCCGCCGGTACACAGCGAGTGCAATTCCCGAAACACCGCTTCCACCACCGCCTTGGGCAGGTAATACGTCACCCCCATCCAGTTCACGAAGGTGGGCAGCGCGGGATCGAAACCGCATTCCTGCAGACGCGCGCCGAGGGATTGGGTGGTGAAATCGATGGGCACGAAGACCAGACTGTCCGGTGCCGGGAAGCCTTCCCTGGCCAGTCGATCCCGCTTGGCCTGCTGGGTCGCCGGGTGGTCCAGCTCAAACACGGTCAAACGATCCATGAGATCGGGTCGGCGCCAGGCAAACGTGTCCCAACCCGCGCCCAGAATCACGTATTGCCGCACGCCCTGGGTGTCCATGGCGCGCGCCAGCTCGTCCTCGCCAAACCGCGCCCGCAGCAATATCGTGGCCATGAATCCCAGCTGCTGTGGCTGGCGGCGCAGACCCCGCGCCATCAGCCGGTAGACCCACCGCCGATGCGCCAGCCGGCGTCCCAGCGGGCTCAACAGGCGCTCGGCCACAGGGTCATCGAAAATATGGGTCTCGGGGCTATTGGTCATCAGCGCCCGTAAAAACAGCACAAAGCGGGAGGTGTAACTGGCCTGTCCGTCGCGCATCCTGGCTCCGTCATCGGGTCGTCCTGACCCTGCCGATCAATATATCCTTGATTTAACCTAGCACAGGATTGGAAGCGAAGCGTCAGAGGGTTGAGAGATAATCCGGCCCCAGTTGGCGCATCTGCCCAAGAATCCATGCCTGACGGCTACGCACATACACCGATGGCGCATCGACCCGGTAACGCACGGGATTGGGCAGCACGGCCGCCAGCAGCGCCGCCTGGGCCGGATCGAGCCGGGCGGCGGGAATGCCGAAGTAGCGCTGGCTGGCGGCCTCGACGCCGTAGACGTTATCTCCGAACTGGGCCAGATTCAGATACAGTTCCAGAATGCGCCCCTTGGGCAACAGCAGCTCCATCCACATCGCCAACCACGCCTCCAGCACCTTGCGCATCCAACTGCGGCCGGGCCACAGGAACAGATTCTTGACCGTTTGCTGGGTCAGAGTGCTGGCCCCGCGCACTGCTCCCCCACGGGCATTGTGATGCGCGGCGTCGCGGATAGCTTCCAGATCAAGACCGAAATGGGTGGGAAAACGCTGGTCTTCGGCAGCTACCACAGCCAGGGCAGCAGAGGCAGAGATCTGCGTCCTGGGCACCCATTGGTAGTCAGGCCAGATCCATTCACTCGTCATCAGATTGCCGATCCCTTGCTGCATCATGAAAGCGCTGGTGGGCGGGGGAAGCCAGCGCAGCGCCCCGATGGGGAGTACGGTGAGCCCCAGCAGCGCGCACAGGCTGGTCCACAGCGCCCGTCTCAACCACCCCGCCGGGCGCCGCCGCGATCTGGTGACAGGCCGGCGGCGGGCATGGCGAGACCAAGGCGGCGGCGTGGGCATGAAACTGATCCCTCGTTCAGATGCAGGAGTCCAACATGAACTGGCGCAATAACAAATGGCATCCCCAGCGCTATCTGGTGACAGGGATGATCACCATCATCCCGCTCTGGATTACCTGGTGGGTGCTGACCTTCATTTTCGACCAACTGACCGCCGTCAGCATGCCGGCCGTGCGCACGCTCGCAGGCCGGTTGAATGGGCCCAGCGATCCGCTCATCGGATTGCTCCTGCTGCCTGGGGTGCAGTCTCTGTTCGCCGCGCTCCTGACGCTGCTCGCGCTCTATCTACTGGGTCTTCTGACCAGCTTTGTCGTCGGCCGGCGCCTGATCGCACTAATGGATGGAATCCTGCACCGCATCCCCTTGGTTCAGACGATCTACGGCGGGGTCCGGCAGTTGCTGCGCTCCCTGGAAAACCGTCCCGATCAGCCCCAGCGCGTGGTGCTGATCGAGTTTCCAGGCCCGCACATGCGCGCCGTCGGTTTTGTCACCAAAATCCTCAAGGATGCGGACTCTGACCAGGAATTGGCGACCGTCTACGTGCCCACGTCGCCCAACCCCACTTCCGGTTATGTGCAAATCGTCCCGACCGATCGGCTGACCACCACGGACTGGACGGTGGACGAGGCGATGCGCTTCATCATTTCAGGCGGCACGATCAGTCCGGACAGCATCCGTTATAGCGTACCGACGTCCACCTTCACGTCCCCCACACCGTAATCAGCACTTCTCGCGCCTGGCCTTCCAGCCGGTGCTCCCACAGGAAAATGCCCTGCCAGGTCCCCAATGCACAGCGGCCGTGCCGCACGGGAATGGTGACTTCGACTTGAGTGAATACGGCGCGCAGATGGGCCGGCATGTCATCCGGTCCTTCCAGATGATGCCGATAGCGGGGATCGCCGTCGGGGGCGAAACGCGCGGCAAAGGCTTCCAGATCGGTGCGCACGGTCGGATCGGCGTTCTCGCACAGGATCAGCGAAGCGCTGGTATGGCGCAGGAAACCATGGCACAGGCCGGTGGTGACGCCGGAGTGGTCCACCACCGCCTGCACCGCGCCTGTGATGTCCCACAATCCCCGCCCCACTGTTAGCCAGGAGAGTGATTCCTGCGCCATGAGCACGCCCGCGCCCGCCATGATTCAGCCGTACTGGCCCGAGACGAAGGGATTGGTGCGCCGCTCCTGGCCAAACGTCGACGTGGGGCCGTGTCCGGGCACGAAGCGCACATGGTCGCCAAGGGGAAACAGCTTCTCGCGGATGCTGCGGATCAGCGTCTCGTGATCGCCGCCGGGAAAGTCGGTGCGACCGATGGAACCGGCGAACAGGACATCGCCAACCTGGGCGAACCCGGCCTCGGGCTCGAAGAACACCACATGCCCGGGCGTATGACCGGGACAATGCAGCACCTGCAGGACATGCCGCCCGACGGTCACGGTGTCACCCTCCTCCAGCCAGCGGTCGGGGGTGAAACTGCGGCCGCCAAAACCCATCATCTGGCTCTGCTGGGGGATCATCCTGATCCAGAAATCATCCCCCTTATGGGGGCCTTCCACCGGCACGCCCGCGGCTTCGGCCAACTCCGCCACGCCGCCGGCATGGTCGAGATGGCCGTGGGTCACCAGAATGCGGGTCAGGGTGAGTTCGTGCTTGGCTAGGATGGCGCGGATCCGTGCCACCTCCCCACCGGGATCGACCACCGCCGCCTCACGGGTCTGCTCGCACATGATGATGGTGCAGTTCTGGGCAAAGGGGGTCACGGGAATGACGGCATATTTCATGGGTGAGGACCAGGATGGGGGCGTGAACGGGACAGCTTCCTAGCGGAACAAGCCCGCTGACATCGTGCTGACATCCGATACCGCAATAATGAATCCCCATGATAACCATCCCATTGCCTGCTCGTCGCCCCCGCCGGATGTTGCCGCGTCTTTGTGGTGCGGCCTTGCTCATTCTCACCGCTCACCTGGCCGCCGAGCCGGCGCCGGAGACCGCCTCTGGATGGGATCTGGCCTACCGCCGCCATTTCACCAACCCCGAGGCGGTCATCCCGCCCCAGTGCTATACCCGCACCGAAGGACGCTTCAACCCCTGCTACACCTGCCATCAGGCCGAGATCCCGGGCGAAGGTCGGGCCAACCTGATGAACGACGGCCACTTGCAAGGCGCCTACGCTTTCTCGGAGGTGGGGCTGAAGAATCACTGGACCAATCTGTTCGTGGACCGCCGGGCGGCAATCGCAAGCATTTCCGATGCGCAAATCCGCGCCTATGTGGCCCAGGACAACTACACACCACTCGTCCGGACCCTGCACGCGCGCGGATTCCGTGGCTGGATCCCTGACCTGGCCGATCTGGCCGATCCGGCCCGCGCCTTCGATACGCAGGGACGGGCGCGAGATGGCAGCGGCTGGGTGGCATTCCAGTATCAGCCCTTGCCCAGCACGTTCTGGCCGACCAACGGATCGATCGACGATGTGATGATCCGCCTGCCGCCGGTCTTCCGCCAGGACGAGGCAGGTCAGCCCGCCTGGCCGGTATACCTCGCCAACCTCGGCATCCTGGAAGCGGCCATCAAGGGCTTGGCAGAAATCGAAACGCCGCCGCTGGATGAGCGCGCCGTGGGCGTCGACCTGGACGGGGACAGCCGACTGAGTTCCGCCACCCGCCTGCGCCGCCCCGATCATTATCTTGGCGGCGCCCGCGATGTGCCCGTGGTGAGCTTCCTGTACCCGGTGGGCACGGAGTTCCTGCATACCGTGCGCTATCTGGGCGTGGACAACCAAGGCAACATCCATGCACCGGCGCGCATGAAGGAAGTGCGTTATCTGCGCAAGGAACGCTGGCTCGACAAAGCCACCCTGGGGGTGCTCTACGACGAGGAAGCCTGGGAAAAGCAGCAGGGTTTTCTGCCTCAGATCGGCTGGCAGGGGGAACGCGGCGCCGTGAATGGCTTCGGCTGGCGCCTCCAGGGTTTCATCGAGGACGCGCAGGGAGAGTTGCGGCCCCAGAATCATGAAGAAACCTTTTTCTGCAAGGGCTGCCACACCTCGATCGGCGCCACCATCGACCAGAGCTTTGCCTTCCCGCGCAAGCTTCCCGGTGCGCGTGGCTTGGGCTATCAGAATCTCCGCGGCATGCCTGATGCGCCCATGCGGGGAGAAATCGAAGGGGAAATCCGTCAGTACCTGCGCCGTGTGGGCGGCGGGGATGAATTCCGGGCAAACGACGAGATGCGGACGCGCTGGTTCGGCGCCGACGGTCAACCCGATGTCGCCCGGCTGGCGCAGGCAAAGGACATCTACAGCCTGATTGCCCCTAGTCCCGAACGGGCGTTGATGCTGAACAAGGCCTATCTCATCCTGGTACGGGAGCAATCCTTTCTGCGCGGCCGGGACGCGACCATCGTCCCGGCCGCGAACGTCTACCGGGAAGTGGACCCCGATGTGCAGCCACTTGCACCCGAACATCGGGTGCAGGGCGATCTGTTGCTGGACTGGAGTCGAGCACATTCCCCCTGACGCCTGTGTCATCGAGCTGACACTGGAGCTTCACCGTTTTGTCCGCGAAGAAGCCATACGCTGGGCCTGCCCCCCCATGCACCCCACTTCAGGAGGAAACCCCATGCCCCGTCTATCCCTCTCCCTGACCGCTCTCGGTTGCGGCATTCTGGCCGCCGGACCGGTCCTGGCTGCCGATTTTGGCGAATTGATGCAGAAGCAACTGGAATCCGGTAGCAGCCGCCTGTTCGGCTTTACCAAGCCCATTGCCGCCTCGGCCACCCCGCCATCCGGCTATGCCCGCGCGCCCGGCCAGCCCGCCAGTGACCACGTTCTGGTGGCGCAGGGACTCAAAGTGAGTTACCTGACCCGCACCGCGGCCGACAAAACCGACCAGATGGCGTTTTGGCCCAGTGACGCCCAGCCCACTCATCTGATCACCTGCGTGGAAGAGTTCGAACGCCAGGTGATCGGCGAATTTCCGAATGGCACAGAAAAATACCATCCCTCCGTCCAGCGCGTCCGGCTCTCCGACGGCAAAGTGGAAACCGTCTTGCGCGGCATGGCGGGCTGCGACGGCATCCGGCGCACGCCCTGGGGGACGATCATCGCCACCGAGGAAACCAGTGATGGTCAAGCCTATGAAATTCTCAATCCGCTGAACCTGACCGATCTGACGCTCACCGGACGCGGCACGTCCGACCTGTTCGACCCGACTGGCGCCAATGTCAGCGACACCACGGCCAAAGTCGCGTTACGCAGTGCCCTTCCCAAGATGGCCTGGGAAGGACTGGCGCTTACCTCGCAAGGGGTCGTGATCGCCGGAGACGAGCTGAGGCCCGGCTCCTACGTCGACAGCCGCACCGGCATCCGCGACACTGACGGCGGCGCGCTGTTCAAGTTCGTTCCGAACACCCCAGCGACCGGCCAGGCAATCAGCAACCTGAACCAGTCCCCCTTGCTTGCCGGTAACGTCTATGCCCTGCAGGTTTCCTGCGTGGACAATAATCAGCAGTTCGGCCAGGGCTGTGAGATTGGCCAGGGCGCCTGGGTGGGCGTGACCGCCGCCAATGC
>JBAUIG010000100.1:0-3160 GCA_049682735.1 Candidatus Macondimonas sp.
TGGGGGCGGGATCCTGGGGAACCGCCTTGGCCATCCACTTGGCACGGGCAGGGCACCGCATCACTCTGTGGGCACATCGCCCCGAGCATGCGGCGCAACTGCTTGCCGCTGGCCGCAATGCCCGCTACTTGCCGGATGCCGCCTTCCCCGCCGGCCTTGCGGTGCAGTCGGATCTTGCCACTGCAGTTGCTGGAATCAACACGATATTGATTGTGGTCCCCAGCCATGCCCTGCGCAGCGTCCTGACCATCCTGAAGCCGTGCATTGTGCCGGGCACGCGCATCATCTGGGCCACCAAGGGATTGGAGCTGGGTACGGCCTGCCTGCCTCATCAAATCGTTGAGGAAGCCCTGGGGACCTGCCCCATGGCCGTCCTTTCGGGTCCCACCTTTGCACGCGAAGTGGCGGCGGGGCTGCCCGCGGCCGTGGCAGTGGCTGCCCGCGATCAGCATTTTGCCAACGAGGTGGCCGAGCTGTTCCACACCGGCCGGTTTCGCGCCTATACCAGCCCCGACTTGATCGGTGTGGAGGTGGGGGGGGCGGTCAAGAATGTGCTGGCCATCGCCACCGGCGCCGCCGATGGACTGCATTTTGGCGCCAATAGCCGGGCCGCGCTGATCACCCGTGGACTGGCCGAGGTCATGCGCCTGGGGTTGGCCTTGGGCGGACAGGCTGCCACGTTCATGGGGCTGGCCGGGCTGGGCGATCTGGTGCTCACCTGCACCGATGACCAGTCCCGCAATCGCCGCCTGGGCCTGGCCCTGGCACGCGGGCTCACCAGCGAGCAAGCCCACCAGGAGATCGGTCAGGTGGTGGAAGGCGTGCAGGCCGCGTCTGCGGTCTGGACCCTGGCCCAGCGCGAGGGGGTCCGTATGCCCATCACGGAACAGGTTTATCGGATCCTGTATGAAGAGCTGAGCCCGCAGGCGGCGGTGGAGGCGCTCACCCAAGGATCAGCCAAGCCTGAATTCCTGTAGGCGCAGCCGGAAGCGAACGGACAGGATTAGATGAGCAATCGATGGCGGGCGCGATGCGATTTCCGGAGAGAGACGCTTGACATCGCCATCGCCTCCTGGAAGCTTACTGCGCGCCGGCAAAACCAAGCTGGCGCCAAGCCTCGAACACACTGACGGCCACCGCATTCGACAGATTCAGGCTGCGATTGCCGGGCTGCATGGGCAGCCGCAGAATGTGCGCTGGCGGCATGCTGTCCAGCACGACCTCGGGCAGGCCACGGGTCTCGGGACCGAACAGCAGGGCATCGCCCGGCGCGAAGCGGGTCGCAAACAGGCAGGTAGTGCCACGGGTGGACAGGGCGAAGACCCGCGCAGGCCGCGCCGTTTCGAGACAAGCGGCCAGATCCGGATGCTCCGCGACGCGCGCGAATTCACGGTAGTCGAGCCCCGCCCGTCGCAATCGCGCCTCGTCCAGCGTGAAGCCCAGCGGATGAATCAGATGCAGGTGCGCCCCGGTATTGGCACACAAACGAATCACATTCCCGGTGTTGGGCGGAATCTCAGGCTGATAGAGGATGACATGCAGCCCCGGTTGCTCTGAGGTATTTGCCGAGCTTGATAAGATGGCGGTCACGCCCGCGTCCCGCATTGCTGTTGTGGTTGAGGAAAACCGATGGCCCCCGCCTGTCCCGATGATCCGTTGCGCATCCGCTTCTGCGGACTGGATTTCGCCAACCCGGTGGTGCTGCTGTCGGGCTGTGTGGGGTTTGGCGAAGAGTACACGCGGGTGGCGGGATTCTCCAACCGGGATGTGGGGGCAATCTGCCTGAAGGGGACCACCGCGACGGCGCGGCTGGGCAATGCGCCGCATCGCATCTGGGAAACGACGGGGGGCATGCTCAACGCCATCGGCTTGCAGAATCCGGGCGTGGAAGCGGTGGTACGGGATATCCTGCCCACCCTGGATTTCGCCGAAACGCGGTTTATCGCCAATGTTTCCGGATCGACGGTGGAGGAGTACGCCGAGGTGACCCGGCGCTTCGACGATTCCCCGATCGATGCCATCGAAATCAACATTTCCTGTCCCAATGTGAAGGAAGGCGGGGTCGCTTTCGGCAATGATCCGGAGATGTCGGCGCGGGTGGTGGCGGCTTGCCGACAACAGACCCGCAAACCCCTCATCACCAAGCTGTCGCCGAACCAGACCGACATCCAGGCCAATGCGCGCCGCTGCATCGAAGCCGGCACCGATGCCTTTGCCGTCATCAACACCCTGCAGGGGATGGCGGTGGACCTGCGCACGCGCCGGGCGATCCTGGGCAATATCCAGGGCGGCATGTCGGGGCCGGCCATCAAGCCGATTGCCCTGCTCAAGGTTTATCAGGTTGCCCAGGTTGCCCGGCCCCATGGCATTCCCATCATCGGTCAGGGCGGTATTGCCAGCGCGGAGGATGCCCTGGAATTTCTCATCGCCGGCGCCAGCGCAGTCGGGGTGGGCACCGCGCTGTTCTATGACCCGCTTATCGTGCCGCGGATTACTGCAGGCATCCGTGCATATCTCGACGCGCAGGGCATGCGCCATGTCGGGGAGCTGGTTGGAAGTATCCAAACCCTATCTGGCACGCCCGCCACCTGATATTGCCCTTGAAATTTTTAATGTATTGCAACATGAATGGGTGCATACTAATGGAGCCGGTGCGCCTTATGCGCTCCGGTGACATTGCTGCGCAGGTTTTTCGGCGCCGCGATTGTTCGGTGTGGTCGCAATCCTAGCTCGGATTCGCGCCACGGTCGCAGGTGGCCATCAGGTCCCTGATCCTTTTGTTTAGGAATTTGTTTATGCCCAAGTCCATTTATGTCGGTAACCTGCCTTTCAATGCTACCGAGGATGAAGTCCGCAGCTTGTTCGAAGCCCACGGCAATGTCCTTTCCGTCAAACTGATCTCGGACCGGGAAACCGGCCGTCCGCGTGGCTTTGCCTTCGTGGAAATGGATTCGTCCGATGCCGCAGCTGCCATCAGTGCCTTGGATGGCGCCGATATGAATGGCCGTAGCCTGCGGGTAAATGAAGCCATGGATCGGGGCGCTGGCCCCGGTGGTGGCGGTGGTCCTGGTGGTCCCGGCGGTCCCCGTCGCGGCCCCGGCGGTCCCCGTCGCTTCTGATCCATTGGCGATCCCGTAAGGATCGCAGTTCGACCAAACGT
>JBAUIG010000101.1:0-4219 GCA_049682735.1 Candidatus Macondimonas sp.
CCGTATCCGGGAATCGAGCCCCTCTTGAATCGCATCGGCGGCTTGCCGAATGATCGCCTCATCATCGTATCCGGACGCTGGCTCAACGACCTGCGACCCTTGCTGAAACTTTCGTTTGAACCCGAAATGTGGGGCTGTCACGGCCGGGAAAGGCGCCTCAGTGGAGGGAAATCCACATTTGTCCCTCTGCGTGAAGCCGCCGCCGCGGCCCTGGCGCAAGCGGATGACTGGGAAGAGGCCGTCCACGCGCTGGGCGGGCGGATGGAACGTAAACCAGGATCGGTGGCCTTCCACTGGCGCGAACTCAGCGTCGATCGACGTCAGGCGCTGCGGCAGGAGCTGAGCGCACGTTTCGCTACGCTCACCCCGGCCGATGAACTGATCTGGCATGAATTCGACGGCGGCGTTGAGCTGCGCGCGAGCGGCGCCGACAAGGGCCAAGTCGTGCGCCAGGTTTTGGCTGAGATGGACGCCCACGGCGATTACTGCATGGCCTACCTGGGTGATGACTACACGGATGAGGATGCCTTCACCGCACTGGGAGACCGCGGGCCTGGCATTCTGGTCAGGGCGGCTTGGCGCGACACGGCGGCAAACACGTGGTTGCGACCGCCGGAGGGGATCATTGCGTTCCTGAATCGTTGGCTCGAAATCCGTTCACACCAAGCTGGAGCTCAGGGCGCGGAAACCCTGGGTGCCTAGATGGATCGGCCTCAAAACCCTGGCATGAGGCGCGCTGGTTACCCGGATGGAAGAGTGATAACGGCAAAAGTCCCGGCGGCAATCGACCCCGAACCGGCCTGGCGATTGACGTACCCATCCTTTGCGTGCAAAACCTCAGCCTGGATCTTCCCCCGCAGGCATCCGGAATAACGCCAGAGTACGCTAAAAAGCGGTGCCTCTTGCCCAACAATGGTTTATTAAACAGACCCGCGCTTTTCATAAGGAAAATACAGAATGATCAATCAACCGCGGCGGCTGGTGGTGGTTTCCAATCGACTGCCCCTTGTCCTCTCGCAGGGTGCGGATGGCAGCTTGGTCAGCAAACCCGGCAGTGGCGGTCTGGTCACGGCGCTGCTACCGGTGCTGCGTGATCGGGGCGGGGTCTGGGTGGGATGGCCCGGCATCGCCGATCACACGACCGAGGTGGAAACAGCGCTGGACCGGAGTGCCAAGAAAGCTGGCTATCGGCTGGCCCCGGTGACGCTCAGCGCTGAGGATCAGGCCGGTTTCTATCATGGCTTCTCCAATGAGGTGCTGTGGCCTCTGTTCCATGATCTACAGTCTTTCTGCAATTTCGACCCGAGCTACTGGCGCAGCTACTGCGAGGTCAACCACCACTACGCCCAGGTAGTCCTGGCAGAGGCCCGGCCGGATGATTTTGTCTGGGTGCACGATTACCAGTTGCTGCTGGTCGGGGCGGAACTGCGCCGTGCTGGCTTTACCGCCCCGCTGGCTTTTTTTCTGCACATCCCTTTTCCGCCGCTCGACATCTACCTCAAACTGCCATGGCGTTTCACGCTGCTACGAGCCCTGCTGGAATATGACTTGATCGGTTTTCAGACTTTGCGCGACCAACGCAATTTCATCCAGTGCGTCCGCGCCTTGCTGCCTGATGCACGCATCACCCATCGCGCCCGTCGGGTGGACCTGCCCGATGGGCGAGCCGTGGGCATCGGCGCTTTCCCGATCGGCATCGATGCGGCCGCTTTCCAGCGCCAGGCACGCTCGGCGGGTGTCACCGCGGCGGCGAACGCGCTACGGGCCGAGCTCCCTCAACGCGAGGTGATCCTGGGGGTCGACCGGCTCGATTACACCAAAGGCATCCCCTTGCGTCTGGAGGCTTTTCGCCTCGCACTGCGCCAGTATCCCGAACTTCAGGAACACGTCACGCTGATCCAGGTCGTTGTCCCCAGCCGCGACGATATCCCCCAATACCGCAACCTCAAGACCCGCATCGAACAACTGGTAGGCGAAATCAACGGCGAGTTCACCCGCCCCGGCGGCTGGGTGCCGATCCACTACGTCTATCGGTCGGTCGACCGCCTTGATCTCATCGCCTATTACCGCGCCGCCCAGATCGCCCTGGTCAGCCCCCTCAAGGACGGTATGAATCTGGTGGCCAAGGAGTTCTGCGCCTGCTCGGTCCATGGAGATGGCGTCCTGATCCTGTCCGAGTTCGCCGGCGCGGCGGCGCAGATGCAGAACGGCGCGTTACTGGTGAATCCCTACGACATTGAAGGCATGGCAAACGCCATCCATCAAGCCTGCACCATGCCCCATGCGGAGCGGCAGGCGCGCATGAAACGCCTGCGTCAAGGTGTGAGTCGACAGAATGTCTTCCGTTGGGTCAACGGCTTTCTCGAGGCGGCCATCGCCCGCGACCTGGACGCCTTCCCGCTCCCCCCAGACTACGTGCCGAGCGCGGAAGCGGAGCAGGCTTACTGGGATACCGCGTTCGCGGAATAAACCCTCGCAGAAGCAGGGCACGCTCTAGGCTGCACAGGTGTGCGCAAATGATCATCGCTATCCGCAAACAGGAGAGCAGATGGCGATACAAGGTGCGAGACAAGCGTCAGGCCGATCTCTATAATCCGGCGGGCATCAGCATGCATACGCTGCGCTCAAGTTGAACGGCGACGTACCTGACCCTTGACCGCAGGTGCATCCGCACCGCCCCTACCGACGCCCGGCCATGGGCTGCCAGATGGCGCTTCCGGCCCTTGTCTGCCCCACCTTTCCGGTTCGATACCCACCAGATCAATGATCAAATTCAACGAACTGACTTTGCAACTTGGCACCAAGCGCCTGTTTGACCAGGCCAGCGCAACGCTCCAGCCCGGCGAACGCGTCGGCCTGATCGGCGCCAACGGCACCGGCAAGTCGACCCTGTTTGCCCTGCTGCGTGGCGCCCTGCATCCCGATGGCGGCGAGGCCACCTGGCCGCCGGTCTGGCGGATGGCGCATGTCGCCCAGGAAACCCCGGCCATCGAACGCTCTGCGCTGGACTACGTGCTCGATGGCGATACGCCACTGCGCGCCGCCGAAGCCCGTATTGCCGCCGCCGCGGCCTGTGGGGACGGGGGCGCCGAAGCGGACGCCCATACCGCCTATGCGGATGCCGATGGCTACACCGCCGCCGCCCGCGCCGAAACCCTGCTGCTGGGTTTGGGGTTCACCATCGGGCAAACCCGCCACAGCGTGGCAGCATTCTCCGGCGGCTGGCGGATGCGGCTGAATCTGGCCCAGGCCTTGATGTGCCCATCCGACCTGCTGCTGCTCGACGAGCCGACCAACCATCTTGATCTGGATGCCATCGTCTGGCTGGAAGACTGGCTGCGGCGCTATGCCGGCACCCTGATCGTGATTTCGCACGATCGCGAATTCCTGGATGCGATCTGCAACGTGATGCTGCACATCGACCAGATGAAGCTCACCCGCTACGGCGGCAATTACTCGACTTTTGAAGTCCTGCGGGCGCAGCAGTTGGAACTGCAACAGGCCGGGTTTGAGAAACAGCAACAGAAAATTGCGCACCTGCAAAGCTTCATCACCCGCTTCAAGGCCAAGGCCAGCAAGGCCAAGCAGGCCCAAAGCCGCGTCAAGGCGTTGGAAAAAATGGAAAAACTGGCGCCGGTGCAGCTCGCCTCCGGCTTCACCTTCGTGTTTCGCGAACCGGACGCGGCGCCCAATCCGATGCTGGTAATGGAGGCCGTGGATTGCGGCTATCGGACGGCCGCGGGACCGCAGCCCATCGTGCGCGGGGTCACGCTGTCGATCAGCAATGGCCAGCGCATCGGCCTGCTCGGTGCCAACGGCCAGGGAAAATCCACCTTGATCAAGACGCTGGCCGGCACGCTTGAACCGCTGTCCGGCAGCGTGCAGGCTGGCAAGGGACTGCAGATCGGCTACTTTGCCCAACACCAGCTCGAGACGCTGCGCCCCCAGGATTCGGCGCTGCAGCATCTGGCCCGCCAGGCGCCGGGTAGCCGCGAGCAGGAACTGCGCAACTTCCTCGGCAGCTTCAACTTCCGCAGCGACATGGCCACCGCGCCGATCGCGCCGTTTTCCGGTGGCGAGAAAGCGCGGCTGGCCCTGGCGCTGATCGTCTGGCAGAAGCCCAACCTACTGCTGCTCGACGAGCCGACCAATCACCTCGATCTCGAAACCCGCGAGGCCTTGACCATGGCGCTCGCACAATTCGAGGGCACCCTGATCG
>JBAUIG010000102.1:0-3119 GCA_049682735.1 Candidatus Macondimonas sp.
TCCGCATAGCTCTTGTTGTGGAGCCAGAGCCCCATGCCCACCAGAATCGCGGCGGCCAGCAACGCGGTCAGTCCTTCGGTGAGTTCCCGGCTGGCGCCACTGATATCGATCAGATAGGTGGCGGCAAACCAGGTCACGAAACCCAGGAGCAGCGCCACGATCCAGCCGGCATGCAGGTAAACCAAGCCTTCCGTGCGTCCGGATTTTTTCAGGAATGCGAACATCGCCGCCAACACCAGGATGGCTTCCAGTCCTTCCCTGAACAGGATCAGGAAGCTGCCGCCAAAGGCTGCCGCCGCGCTGCTTTCCCCGCTGGCCAATAGCGTTTCGGCGTGCGTCAGTGCGGCCTGCAATGCGTCGATCCGCTCATTCACCGACGCCACGTCGGCGCCGTCGCGAATGGCGCCGCGCAGCGCCATCATGTCTGTCTCGATCTGACTCATCAAAGCCCGATCCGAAGCGGCCAGTGCTGCCTCGGCCAGTTCGAAACCATCCAGATAAGCCGACAGGGCAGCTCGAGCCGCTTTTTCACGGTCTCCGGCCCGGTACGCGCTGCGGGTTGTTTCCAGGCGTTCATGGGCGATCCCCAGGCTTTGTGCCTGGGACGGATTGAAAAGGGCGGGTTCGGAGATCAGCGCGGCCAAAAGGGATTGGGCATGGCCCGGATAAATCGATTCCAGGGCGCTTGGCGTGAGTTGCACCAGATGGGCCAGATTGGGCACCGCCTGGCGAGTGGCAGGATTTTGCGCCCAAAGGGCGGCGCCCGCTTGTCGCTGTTCCGCAGAGAAGGCGAGCTGGCCGACATGGAAGGCCAGCGCCCAGCGCTCCGCCTCGCTCAGCGCGCTATAGCTCGCCATGGCCGTGCCGGTGACCCCCAGGGTCAAGGTATTGTAGTAACTGAACAGGCTGCGCTGGTTACGCCGCTGCAAGTCATGGAAATCCGTGGGAGCGGGCTCCAGTCCCGCCGCAGCTGGACCATCCCCATGTCCTGTCGTGCCATGACAGACGGCACATTGCTGCTGATAAATTTGCGCTCCGACCGCCAGATCGGGCGCCTGAGAGGGGGTGATCGCCACCGGATAGTGGGTCTGGAGCAATTGTGTCATGCGCGCGGTCAGGGTCTGGATCCGGCGGCCGTCGTCCTTTTCGGCGATGGCCTGTTCCAGCTCAAGGGCCGCAGCCATCAGCGCGGACTTGCCACTGGTTTCCGGCAGTGCCGCCAGCCGGCGGCTGATGTCCGCCGAGAATTCGCTTTGTTCCGCATATTCGGCGCTATTCTTGACTTGGCCATCCTGAACGAAGGTCGGGTAGTCGACCCCGACATAATCAACCATTTGCAGGATGGGAAGAACCTCTTCCGGTTTGGCAGCCTGGGATGGACCGGCCCAGGCGAAGACCAACAGGGCGGCGGTAAGCCAGGGGACGAAAGAACAGCGATCGACAATCCGGCGGATCATGAGAAGAGCCTGCGACAAGCAGCTTTAAGTCAAACGCAATCCTAAGGCAAGTGAGAATCGATTTCAATAAAAATAGGTCATCACCGCCAATCCGACCATTCTTTGTTCATAATGATGATTTGACATCAGGGGCGACTAAAAACGGCGACAGGTGGTAAATTCCCTGTGTTTTCGTTCAAACTAGACATGAGGCTGTTTGAGCAGCTGATGTCGATACCAATCCGTAATTCCAAGGAGAAATGAATTATGACCAAGACTTCCAAGCTGCGCTGGTTGATGATCGCAGGCTTGATCGCCGTTTTCGGCCTGTCTGCCTGTGACCGCAAAGAGCGGGAGGAAGCCAAGCAGGACGCCGAGTCAACCATGGAGAATGTTCAGGAAAAAGCGGACGACCTGATGGACAAAGCCAAGGAGCCGTTCCAGGGACCAGGTGAGGAAGTTGGCGAATCTATCGACGATGCGACTGGCGCCGCGGGTGAAAAAGCCGAAGATCTGGGCGAGAAGCTGGATGAGAAAACTGATGAAATGAAGTCCCACTGACAGACTTTCATCAGCTTAATGAGGGTCGGCGGGACTATATGATCGCCGGCCCTTTTTTGTGATAGGGGGGATACGGATATGGGTGAACTGGATCCAATCGTTGGGCAATGGTATCTGGATCTGGAACAAGACGAACGATTCAAGGTTTTGGCTATGGATGAGCGTGGCGATGAGGTGGAAGTCGAATACGAAGATGGCGAAATCAGGACGTTGAGCTTCGACGAATGGTATGACCTCGACCTGGATGTGTTTCAGGAAGAGGAAGAGGAACTCCAGGACGATGTAGTGGAGCTGAAGAATGACTTTTCCCATCCATCCCAAACAAACCGATATCACGAAGAAGATGATGAGGATGAAGATGAAGATGATCTTGAGGAGGATGAGGATAACCCTGATGAGGGGTGGGATGACCGTTGAGCTGTTTCCCAGCCAGCCATGATCTGTTATCTCGTCCGCCATGGCATTGCCGAGGAGCGCTCCCCGGAGCGCGCCGATGGCGAGCGTGCCCTGACTGCCGAAGGCATTCGCAAGATGCGTCAAGCTGTGGACGGGCTGCGCCGGCTGGAAGTCAAACCGGGCGCTATCTGGTCCAGCCCGCTGTGCCGCGCCCAGGATACGGCCAGTCTGCTGGCCACAGGCCTTGGGATCAAATCCAGCGCTATCTGTGCCGCGCTTGTACCTGAAGGTGACCAGGTGGCTCTGCTCACTGCCATGCAAACTGCGCCTGCCCCCTTGATGCTGGTCGGTCACCAGCCAGATCTGGGACTCTTGGCCTCACGCATACTGACCGGCGATCCAGCCGCCGTTGACTTGCCTTTCAAAAAAGGTGGGGTTGCCTGTATCACATGGAATGGGCATGAACCGGCTGGTCATGGCCAGCTGGAGTGGTTTCTCACGCCTGCCCAGTTGCGGCTTATCGGTCGCGCCTGAAGCTGCCGCTTCTTGATTTGGACCTCAATCGAAGTCGAGATGCACCCGCAGTTCCTCCCACAAGGCCTGGTAGGCCGCCGCCGCCGGACTGTGAGCGGCGAACTGGGTGACCGGGCTTTGGTGTTGCCCCATCTGCTCCACCACCGAGGCATAGGGAACATAGGCCCCCAATAGGTTGGGCAAGTCCTGGGG
>JBAUIG010000103.1:0-1942 GCA_049682735.1 Candidatus Macondimonas sp.
GGCAGGCGTTCCAGGGCGGAGAGGTCGCCGCGTTCGATCAAGCCGGCAGCTTCCCTCTCCAGCCGATACCAGCGGCGCAACTGCCAGAATTTTTCCAGCATGACGGTCCAGCTCAGGATCGACATCACGACCAGGGTGATGAACACCCCCCGGATGACCGGGTCGGCATGTTCCCACCAGCCGAACCACAAGGCAGAAGAGGGTTCCATGAAAACGGGCTCCTTCGGGGTGATGAATGGGGCGTTGATAGGGCTGGATTGGGTCGGGCGTCGGGTCAGCGCTTGAGCTTGAAGACGATGGGCACTTCCACGGTCGCCACCACTGCTTCGCCGAGGCGGGTGGCAGGACGGAACTGCCAGCGCTGCACTGCCGACAGCGCGGATTCATCCAGTATCGGATGGCCTGAACTGGCGGCCAGCTCGACGCGGCTGGGATGACCCTGGATATCCAGCGTGACCCGCAAGCGTACCGTGCCTTCCCAGCCCCGCCGCAAGGCAATGGGGGGGTAGTCGGGGGCGGGATTGAGCCGATAGGCAGCATTCAAATCAACGGACACCGCCGCTGATGCGTTGGCGGATGCGTTTTCCGTTTGCCCCGTGTCGACGGCATCCCGCTCGGGCGCGGGCGAATGATCCGAAGCCGATGTGGATTCGCTGACCGGCGCGGCGGCGGTTGTTTCTTGCAATGCTGGCGCTGCGATGGGCCGCGGTTGGGGTGCCGGCGCGGGCTTGGCGACCGGCTTTGCTATGGGCCGAGGGGCCGGTTTGGGTTGCGGCTTGGGCGGCGAGACTGTTGGTTTGGCCGTCACCGGGGCCGGCGCCATGGGCGGCAGACTGACGAGGGTCAGCGGTTCGGGCTGGGGTGGCATGAGCTGGACACTGGGTTGCCAGGCCCATGCACCCAGCAAGGCCAAACCATGTAAACCCAGCGAGAGGGCCACGACCAGCGGCAAGCCGCTGCGCTGGGGAGGCGCGTTTGGGATGACCGGTGGGATCTGGATCGGTGGGGTTGTGGTTGGCACCTCCCATTCATGGCGTGATCGCTCCAGGGATGGAGCGAGAGACAGCAGGGAGGCGCTCATCCGGTTTTCCTTCGCCAGCGGCTGAAGTGCCGGGCGACCCCCAGACCCGCCGTCAGCACCAGCGCGAGGGCGGGCGCGGTGGGATCCCCCTGCCAGGATTTGACGGCCAGATGGAATGTGCCCGAAAGGGATAGCGCCAAGGCAACGACAGCGGCGGGAACACCCAGCCGCCGATGCCAGCGCACCCCAACAGGACGCCCTCCGCTCAGAGCGCCCCGCCGCCACAGCCGTGCGTACACCGTCAGTCCGGCCAGGGCGACGGCGGCGATGGTGAGCAAAAGGCCCAGCATCAAGCCGCCACCCAGGGCGAAGGCTGAATCGGGCTCCAGGAATGCATCCAGCGAAACAATTTTCCAGTCCAGTCCTTGAGGCGATCGGTCAAGGTGGCGAGCCGGCCCGACGCCGGCTCCACATAGACCCGCAAGCCGTCGGGGCGGTCGAAACCGATTTCCCAGACCGGCAACAGTCGGTTGATGTAATGATAATCATTATTGAATGAATGCAAAAGCCGCGCATGGGCAATGGGACTGCCTGGATCCCCGGCATAGTGGCGCGCCAGCCGTTCCGCCCACGCGCGTTCTCCCTCGGGATGCAGGGCGCCGGTGCGGGCATCGATCCAGTAGGCCTGCCCCTGCGCCTCGACGCGGTAAACAGCATCCTCGCCGTCGACTTGCCACAGGCGCAGCGCCTGGAAGCGATCAAGACCGGCCGTTTGCAGAGCCGCTTGAGGGGATAGCAGACCGGACAAGCTCAGCGGCGCGAGAGGTGGCAGAAATGCCTGGGGCTTCCGGGTTGAAGCGCGAGAGGACGGGATGCCCCAATCCGCTCAGCGCCCACAGCATCACGGCCAGCGCGATCCAT
>JBAUIG010000104.1:0-4552 GCA_049682735.1 Candidatus Macondimonas sp.
AACTGGGGACGCTGGTGGACTTGTTCATGCTGGACGGCCGCAGCTATCGCTCGCCGCATGCCTGCGGCGAAGGCGACGTCCTTCAGCGCTACGTGCCGGTGGGCTGCCGCGATTACACCGCCGCCGATCAGACCATGCTGGGCGCCGATCAGCGCGACTGGCTGATCAGCAGCACTCTGGCCTCCAGCGCCCGCTGGCGGGTGTGGGGCAACCAGACACTCATGGCCGAACTCAGCGTGGGGCGCACCGACCGGCGCATTCCGCTCAACCTGGACGCCTGGGACGGCTTCCAGGCCGAACGCCGCATGCTGGCTGAGGCGATGCGTGACGGCGGGCGACCGAATCTCGTGGTGTTGAGTGGGGATTTTCATTCCCACATCGTCGCCCATCTCAAGGTGGACTATCGCCAGGCCAACAACCAGGATCCGACCAACACCATCGGCTTCGAATTCATGACCACCTCGGTGACCTCCGCCGGCGGACTGGACGCCATAAACGCGGCGCTCAAGCGCGATCCGCGCAATCCCAAGCTGGATGTGCCCATCGGCAACCAACTGCTGGGTGGACTCAATCCCCACATCCGCTTTGCAGACCTGGGCAGCCACGGCTATTCGGTGATGACCTTCACCGATGCCTACGCCGAATGGACCGCCTATGTGGTGGACAAGAACCAGCCCGACGGCTTCGTGCGCGAGCGCGTGTTCCGGCGCCTGCGGGCGTTTACCGAAAGTACGGAGTTGCGCGAGATGCCGCCTCTGGACGGCTTGGATCGTCTGCAACGTCTTGGTTGATCAGTCGCGCGCTTGTTCCATCCCTGCGCCGCATCGACCAGCACGGCCGGGCCTCCCATGCCGGATACGCCGGCCGGCGGTCTTGACGGGGCGGGATTGGACTTTCACAGTCCGGTGCCATGGAGATCCACTGCATCGATTGGCGTGAGTTGGCGGGCGACGCCCTGCAGGGTCCATGGGCCGGCGCCTTGCGCATCGGCTTGATTGCCGACACCCATGGTCCGGTGGAGGAAGCGCTGCGTGGGGCGCTGGACCGCTGCCACATCCTGGTGCACGCCGGCGATGTGCTGGATGCACGCGCCTTGGCGTGCCGAGGTCGCAACCATGCGGTGCTCGCGGTGCGTGGGAACAACGACCGGCCCGCGGGCGGGCGCGATACCCTGGAGCTGCCCGATGTGCTGGAGCTGGCGCTGCCCGGCGGCAAGCTGGTTGTCATTCATGGAGATCGCTATCCAGCCGCCGTGCGTATGGCCCGTTTGCGGCGCGATTTCCCGCAGGCTCGGGCCATTGTGTGTGGCCACAGCCATCGCATGCTGGTGGATCGTACGGCCCAGCCCTGGGTGCTCAATCCCGGTGCGGCGGGGCGGGTGCGGACCGATGGCGGCGCTTCTGCGCTTATTTTGTTTGCGTGGGAAACCGGCTGGCGGCAGTTGGGCTTGCGAGTGCATCCGGGCGGATTGCACGCATGGCGTTTTCCCGCCGCCGCCGCTGGGTGCGTTGATGGATTTCCCGGGCCAGCGCGCCCAGATCCGGCCCCAGCCCGGCTGCCGTGACGTAGGCCTGCAAGACACGCAGGCGGTCGGTGCGGCTGACGTGAGGATGGTCCATGTTGAGTTGGGCCAGGTTTTTCACGCGCCGCCGCCAGGGCAACTTCATGAAACGGCGGGTCCCCTCGTTGTCGAGAAAGAAAAACCGCGGCATTCCATTGGGCTGCAGATGCACATGAATATTGCTGGTGCGCAGTTCGGTGTGGAAGAAACCCGCCTCGTGCAAACGCGCGATTTCCACACCCAGGGCGCGCAGCACAACCCGCCGCTGGCGGGTTTGCCCGGCGGTGGGCAGGGCAAGCACACGGGGCCGATCCAGATAATCGGCAACGGAAATCCCCGGCAGGGCTTCGGTGATGACAAAGGGCAAGCCTTTGACACGGCCGCGCAATACCACGGTCGGGGCCGCGAAGCCGGCAGCCTGCAGGGCGTGGGTGCGCCAATCGGTGCGATAGGCGCGATCGCCCCGAAACAGGGTCTTGACGCCCTCGTACCATCGGCGCGGGAAGAAGATCTTGGCAAAGAAATAGGGTGGCACGGTGGTTTGCGCTACCAGTGCGGCGCGGGAACTGCGAGCTCGCTTCCAGCCCGGCGCACGCCCCTCTTCCAGCAAGAGGGTGAGAGCTTCATTGAGCGCAAGCAAATAGAAGCCTTGCGCTTCCCTGGTGGCCGCATCCTCCGCCATGGCGGGCGCAGTCAATCGGTCTGATGCGAATTGAGCCCCAGCCATGTGAACAGTCCCCTCCGAGCCCCCGGGATGGGCCTCGTGACGCTTTAATATTTCTTTAAGAATAAGGGATGATGGGCTGCGGGAAAACCCTCAGCCCAGGCTGGCTGGGCGCTGGGTAGGTGGCATGAGGGCCAGAAACAGGGCGGCGGTGGCGGGATCGGCGCGCCAGTTGTGCATCAGTTGTCGCCAGTCCTTGCGCCGCAGGCTCGCCTGGCGCAGTCGGGGCCGGGCGGTCTCGTCGAAGTCCACCAGGCTCACCCGGCAGTTGTCGATGAGGAAGTTGTTGTCCTTGGCATCGCCATGGACAAAACCCGCGGCATGCAGGCGCTGGAGCAGGCGGACCATTTCCCCGGCGACATGCGTGCGTGCGGATGCATCAATTGCGGGATCGGCAAAGAACTGCCGCGCGGTGCGTCCCGGCAGCGCTTCAGTAATGAGGTAGGCACCCCGGCGCAGGCCGCAGCCAAAGGGCTCGGTCACCACAGCCGCTGGCCGGAAGGTGGGGATTCCCAATGCCCCAAGGCGCACCGCCATGTTGTAACTGTGCAGGGCCTTCGGGCGGCGCAGGGCACGCCCCAGTTCGCGCCGGAAAGGCTGGCGGCGGTAATGCTTGACGAGATAGTCATGCCCGTGGAATGCAAGCGTGGCCACACGGCTTGC
Organism: Candidatus Macondimonas sp.; assembly: GCA_049682735.1. Classification (GTDB taxonomy): domain Bacteria; phylum Pseudomonadota; class Gammaproteobacteria; order UBA5335; family UBA5335; genus Macondimonas. Next base: position 2,949 of record JBAUIG010000104.1, read on the forward strand.
CGGGTCGTCCTTGTGGATCAACGCACCGGGCAGCTGGAAGCAGGACTTGCGTTGCGCGATCAGCGCCAGCAGTCCTTCCCGGTCGGGCCAGTGCGGATTGATCCATGCATGACACTCTCCCGGTAGCGTGATGCGTTCAAGCTTCAGCAATGGGAAGCAGCTCCTTATACAAGGCCATCAGTTGGTCGGCCATATGGGTCAGGGTCAGCGGCCGGACGGTTTCGCGGCCGGCCGCACCGATGCGATCGCGCAGCTTGCGATCGCACAGGGTTTCCAGATGGCCGGCCAGCGCCTGGGTGTCCAGCGCGTCACACAGCAAGCCATTGTCGCCGCTGTGGATCAGGTCCACCGCGCCGCATTTGAAGCTGGTCACCACCGGCAGGCCGCTCGCCATGGCCTCCAGCACGACATTGGCAAAGGGGTCGTAGAGCGTCGGCAACACCAGCGCGTCCGCCGCGCCGTACCATGGCCGCACGTCCTGTTGCTGTCCCACCAGATGCACGCGCGCGCCCACTCCCAGGCGTCCGGCCAGGGCGCGGTAGCGGTTGGCATGCTTGTCCTGTCCTACGGCGATCAGGCGGGCGTCGCGCTGCGGTAACTGCGCCAGAGCCGCAATGGCGCTGCCCAGGTTCTTGCGCTCGAAGCCCGAACCCACGAACAGGAAGACTGGCGCGCTGGCCGGAATGCCCAGCTTGGGGCGGATCTGCGCGCTTTCCCCGAACACTGCGTCCGGACGGAAGTGATCGCTGTCCACGCCGTTGTAGATGACCCGCAGCCGCGCTGGATCAACGCTATATTCCTGCGCCAGCTCGTCGGCGACCATCTGCGAATTGCAGATCACCACCCGCAGCCGCGGGCTGGCATAGAGCCGGGCCTCCTCCGCCAGTTTGTAGCGGTGGTAGGGGCTGAGCGATTGGCCCAGCGATCCGCGCCAGCCGCGGGCGCGGTTGCGTTCGCGCAGCCACACGCGATGTACCCCGCCGCCGGCGCGGTACAGATGGCAGCAGGCGATGCGGCTCTGGGACTGGATCAGGTCCGCGTCCAGCGTCGCCAGGGCGTGGCAGGCCGCGCGCGCAAAGCTGGCCTCCCGCCACAGGCGTCCGACGTGGAACGGATTGCAGCGCACCACCGTGACATCGTCTCCCGCCTCGGCGCCGTCCCAGCGCCGGGTGACCACCGTCAGACGAACCGGGTGCGCCCCGAGGGCGCCGAGCATGCGCGCCAGGATGCGTTCGGCGCCGCCGTCGGGCCGGTAGGCGGGATGGACGAAGGCAATGTGCAGTGGGTGGCTCATGGCGGCGGTGGATCCCGATCGCGACGCAGCGCATGTTCAAGCACGAAGGCGTATTTGGCAAAGGCGGCCAGCATGGAGGAAGCGGCGATGAGCAGCCCGCGCCAGCCGTCGCGCCAGGCCTGTTGTCCGATCAGGATGCGCAGCAGCCTTCCCCAGGGGGACAGCAACAGCTTGTGGGCGCGGAACGGTTCGCCCTGGGCGATCAAGTCCTCGGCGCCGAGGCGGGCATAGTGCAGGGTGCGCTGCAGGTGCTCGTCCAGCCGCTGATAGGACTCGTGCAGCAGATCCCCGGCCAGGCGCTCGGTAGGAC
>JBAUIG010000105.1:0-19577 GCA_049682735.1 Candidatus Macondimonas sp.
CATCGGTGTCACACATCTTGGACAAGACCGGCTTGCCCCGCCCATCCAGCAGGTCATCGGCCAGTAAAACCGCAAACGGCTCATTGCCAATTACGGGCTGTGCGCACAATACCGCATGCCCCAGACCCAGCGCCTCGGACTGACGAATATAGACGCAAGTCACCTTCTCGGGGACGATGCGGCGGACGATCTCGAGTAGCTTCTGTTTGCCGCGGGCCTCAAGTTCCCTTTCGAGCTCATAAGCCTTGTCAAAGTGATCGGGGATCGCACGTTTGTTGCGACCGTTGACGAACACCATGACTTCAGCACCAGCCGCCACCGCCTCCTCCACTGCATATTGGATCAGCGGCTTATCCACAACCGGCAGCATTTCCTTGGGGCTGGCTTTGGTGGCAGGAAGAAACCGAGTGCCCAGACCTGCGACCGGAAAGACTGCCTTACGGATCCGGCGGACACTGTCGGAAGCGATGACGCTCATTAAAACCTCCTTGAAAAACCCCCGAATGGAGTCATGATGCGATCACTATCCGTTTGCTTATAACGGGGAGTGGGAAATATGAATAAATTGCAGGATTATTTTAGCAAAGTCAGGGGCCCGCGGATGCCGTGGGCCCCTTAATGTGCGGAGAGATTATTTTTTCGGGGCTGGAGCAGACTTGGTCCCGCTTTCCTGCAGCAGCACATCCCCTTTGATTTTCTCCAAGGTGGCTGCCCCGATACCGGGAACATTGGTCAGGTCTTCTTTGGCCTTGAATGGGCCGTGCTTGGTTCGGTAATCAACAATCGCCTGGGCCTTCGCGGGTCCGATGCCTGGCAGCGCATCCGAAATTGTCTGCATATCCGCCGTGTTGACGTTGACAGGCGTGGCTTGCACACCAAAGGTAAGAAGCAGGCCAGCGACAGCCGATGCCCATTTCAGATGGAAAAATGTATTCATAAGCAGTCTCCTCATTGTCTCTATTGTGTGGATCGGGCCAACATATGGCCCGCTTCAGTGCCGGAAGTCACCCGCTTTCTCCCCGGATAATGGGCAGCGAGGAGGATAAGCCCGGCGGGCATGCCAAAGGGGTGATCGTATTCCACTGCTGACAACCGGGACATTGCCAGTGCATGACCTGCCCGGAAAATCCACAATGGCCACAGCGATAACGGTGATAACTCGTCACAATGGCATGCAACAGTTCACCGAATCGCACTAGCTCCCCCGCATCCAGTGGCCCGCCCTGCCCCAGGCGCGCCTGGAGCCATTCCTGCAATCCCTGGAGTGTGGGTTGACCTTCGGCATACTGTCGTAAGGCATCGGCAGGATCGCTGTCCATCTTGAGCCGTAACCGAAGAATGTCCAGGATCCGGGATTCATCGACTGATCCGGATTTCTGCAATAATCGATTAAGGAAAGTCTCACGGCCCGAAAAATCCCCCAGACGCCCATACAGTTCAAGAATCGAATCGATCACGACGGGCAAAAAATGCAGGTCTTGATCAATGATTCGTAAAAAACTTCGCAGCGCCGCTCGATGATCCTGCTCCAGCAATGCCAAGCGTGCTTCCAATAGGCTGGCACGCACGCACCGATCATCGGCCCGGAAAGCGTTCTGAAGCAATGGACGCACCTCACTGACGTTGCCCGCATCCAGCAGTTGCTGCGCCAACTCACAATAATACTGTGACACGCGCGTTGAAATCGATGACATGGGATTGTGGCGGGTCACCATGAGATGAGCTGTTGCCAAGGCGTTTCGCCAATCGCGCTCCCGCTCATAAATATGCAGCAATGATTCCAAGACACCCTCGGGAGGGCGGGCATCGTTCTTGAGTTCTGAAAGGATCGCTTCAGCTCGATCCAGGACACCCAGCTTGAGGTAATCTTGGGCCAGTTCGAACAGCGCCTGAGCTTTCTGGGGTTGTGCGAGATTGGGCCGCGCAATGAGATTCTGATGGATGCGAATCGCCCGATCGACTTCTCCGCGGCGCCGGAACAACGCGCCCAACGCCAAATGTGTTTCAAAGGTGTCGTTATCAACCGCTGCCAGACGAATAAAGACCTCGATGGCCTTGTCGGGTTGCTCGCTCAGCAGGTAATTCATTCCCCTCAGGTAATCGCGATTTAGGGAATTTGAATCAGATTCAGTGAGCGAAGGCAGACGGCGGCGGCCAATCAACCAACCGGAAAAGGCGGCTATCGGCAATAGAAAGAACAAAAGCCCCTGTTCAAGGGCCATTTTTCAGTGGAATTTCCCGAAGATTGGTGATTTCCTGCTCAGCCAAACGGTAACGCCTTTCAATTCTTCGGGCGCGCAAGCGCTGTCTCAACCACGGGACCAGCATGCTGGTGACTCCGAGCAGCCAACCAAGCACCAGCACGGCCGTACAGATCACCGCCAGGGGCAATGTCAATGTACCGCCAGGATAGGTCACTTGGACGGGCGCGGCATTTTGCCATGCCAGTGCAGCAAATGCTGCCAATACCATAAGTGATAATAGCAAGCCTATCAAACGCATGGAGGCTGCCCTTGTCGTTGATTCTGGGTGAATTTTTTAATTCTGCCCAATACGTTCGGATATTCTGGAAAGATCAGTAGGGGATTGAATTCGCCCCGAAATGTATCGTTGAATCTCAGTGTTCTTCGCCATTTACCGCGTTTACGCGCTCTCGCAATTCCTTGCCCGGCTTGAAATGAGGAACAAACTTTTCCTGCAAGGTGACGGAAGCACCCGTCTTGGGATTACGCCCTGTTCGCGATGGCCGATGGTGGAGGGAAAAACTTCCAAAACCACGGATTTCAATACGGTCACCCTCCGCCAGCGCCGCGCCCATCATGTCGAGTATCCCTTTGACAACCAATTCGACATCGCCTCGTGGCAAAGCCGAATTTTTAGCCATTTGTTCGATCAGATCCGACTTGGTCATGACAGTTCAAATCCAGAAATCAAGAGCATATAGATATTGGAGTGGTGTCGGTCAAGGGCGCCTGCGAGAAATTGCTTGTCCCGCAGGCGCCATGACACCCCAGATACGTGTACAGACTTAATTGTCGTCTTTCTGAGCTGAAATCTGCTCGCGCAACAAATCTCCAAGTGTGGCGGATCCCGCCTGAGGGGTCCGCCCATAGTCCTCCACCGCTTCTTTTTCCTCGTGGGATTCCTTGGCCTTGACAGACAAAGTCAGGGTTCGGTTCTTGCGATCGACAGTGACGATCTTGGCCTCCACCGAATCATCGACGCGCAATACAGTACGGGCATCTTCGACGCGCTCGCGGGCCAATTCCGAAGCCCACAGCTGGCCTTCGACACCTTCGGCAAGTTCCACTACCGCTGACTTCTGATCAACTGCGGTGACTCGACCGGTTACAATGGCGCCCTTGGGGTGATTGGCAAGATAGGCCGCAAAAGGATCTTGCTCAAGCTGCTTGATGCCGAGTGAAATCCGTTCGCGCTCGGGATCGACCTGCAACACCACAGCCTCGATTTCATCGCCCTTCTTGTAACGCTGAACGATATCGTCACTGGTTTCCGCCCAAGTGATATCCGACAGATGGACCAGTCCATCAATACCGCCATCCAGTCCGACGAAAACACCAAAGTCAGTGATGGACTTGATAGTGCCGGAAATGCGGTCGCCCTTGTTATGGGTTTCGGCAAAGTCTTTCCAGGGATTGGTCTGGCACTGCTTCATGCCCAGGGAAATGCGACGCCGCTGCTCGTCGATTTCGAGCACCATGACCTCGACTTCATCCCCGATGGAAACCATCTTGTTGGGGTTGACGTTCTTGTTGGTCCAGTCCATTTCGGACACATGGACGAGACCTTCCACGCCTTCCTCGATTTCGACGAAGCAACCGTAATCGGTGATATTGGTGACCTTGCCAAACAAGCGGGTGCTGGCCGGGTAACGACGGGCGATCATCTCCCAGGGATCCGCACCGAGCTGCTTGAGACCCAGGGAAACACGGCGCCGCTCGCGGTCGAACTTGAGCACCTTGACGTCCAGTTCATCGCCAACGTTCACGACTTCGGACGGATGCTTGACGCGCTTCCAGGCCATGTCTGTGATGTGCAGCAGGCCATCGATCCCGCCCAGATCGATGAATGCGCCGTAATCGGTGAGGTTCTTGACCACGCCATGCGCCACGCTGCCTTCCTGCAGGTTGTCCAGCAAGGCTTCCCGTTCGGCACTGTACTCCTGCTCCACAACGGCCCGGCGGGAGACAACGACGTTGTTGCGGCGGCGATCCAGCTTGATCACCTTGAACTCGAGTTCCTTCCCCTCAAGATAGGCGGTATCCCGCACCGGGCGCACATCCACCAGCGAACCGGGCAGGAAAGCGCGTACTTCGTCGATGTCGACGGTATAACCGCCCTTGACCTTGCCGGTGAGGATGCCCTTGATGATTTGGTCACCCTCGAAGGCCTTCTCCAGAACTGTCCAGGATTTGGCACGCTTGGCTTTTTCGCGGGACAACTGGGTTGCACCGAAGCCGTCCTCCACCGCATCCAAGGCAACTTCGACCTCATCGCCGACAGCGACCTCCAGTTCTCCTTTCTCATTGTAGAACTGGCGGATATCGATCACACCTTCGGATTTGAACCCGGCGTTGACGATGACGCTGTCGCCGCGAATCCCGACCACGCGGCCCATGATGATGGACCCGGGCTGCATGGTTTGGCCACGCAGGCTTTCCTCGAACAGTTCGGCAAAACTTTCAGACATGCACACTCGCCACATTGACGGCCTTGCGGCCGGTAAGGTCCCGGCCATAGACCGGAACAAGGTTGATTTCAGACAAGGCTGCAAGCCCGGCCACCCACTCCCCCGGAGGAGAATTTCTTGTGCACAGCATTCCGGCATGCGCACTTAATGATCAGCAAATCTTTCGGTCCCGGCCCAAGGCAATGATTTCCTCGCACAAGCGCTCTGGCAGGCGCCCGGTGGAATCGATCGTCAGCGCGTCCGGCGCCGGCTTCAGCGGCGCAATGCGGCGTTCCCGATCCTGACGATCCCGGCCCTCGATCTCTTTGATCAAGCTGGGAATGCTAGCATCGATTCCATGCTCCATCAACTGTTTATGGCGACGCAAGGCGCGTTCTTCTGCCGAGGCAATGAGAAAGATCTTCAGCGGCGCATCGGGGAAAACCACGGTTCCCATGTCCCGGCCATCGGCGATCAAACCGGGCGCCTGTCGACTGGCTTGCTGGCGTGCCAACAGCGCTTCCCGTACAGCCGGGTAGGCCGCGACGCGGGAGGCGTCGGCACCTGTCGTTTCGGCTCGCACTGCTGCTGTCACCTCTTGCCCTGCCAACTCAATCCGCTCCCGCCCCTGTTCATCTCCCGAAAATGCCACATCCAAAGCGTAGGCCAATCTGGCCAGTTCGTCAGCTGCTCCCAGGTCAATCCCGGCTTGTCGGGCTGCTACCGCTACCAGCCGATACAAGGCGCCGCTATCCAGAAAATGCCAGCCCAGCCGGCGCGCCAGCATCCGCCCCACCGTGCCCTTGCCCGAGCCGCTCGGGCCATCCAGGCAGATGACCGGCACCCCATGAGCTTCATGCATTGCCAGGCACCACGCTCAGCTGCATCCCGGCCTGCGCTGCCAAGGTGGCAAAGCCGGGGAAGGAGGTTTCCACGTTACCGCAGTTGAGGATCCGGATCGGTCCTCGAGCGCGCAGGGCGGCCATGGCAAAAGCCATCGCAATGCGATGATCGCCGTGGCTGTCCACCGTGCCACCCTGAATCACACCGCCGCGGATACGCAGACCATCCGGCCGCGGCTCGGCAAACACCCCCAGCGCGTTCAGACCATCGGCCATGACCTGGATGCGATCACTTTCCTTTACCCGCAACTCTGCCGCGCCGGTGAGCAGGGTTTCCCCCTCGGCGCAGGCGGCGGCCACGAACAGAGCCGGAAATTCATCGATCGCCAGCGGCACCAGCGCCTCGGGAATGACCACACCGTGCAGGGGTGCCGCGCGGACCCTCAAATCCGCCACCGGTTCGGCCCCAAACATCCGGGGTTGTTCGATCGTGATATCGGCACCCATGGCACGCAGGATGTCGATCACACCGGTACGGGTCGGATTGATGCCCACCTCGCGCAACAGCAATTCCGATCCCGCCGCCAGGCTGGCACCGACCAGAAAAAACGCGGCCGAGGACAGATCGGCTGGCACCTGCAGCTGGCCGGACGCCAGGCGACCGGCGCCGTGCAGACTCACGCTCAACGGACCCCGCTGCAAGGGGTAGCCCAGGCTTTGCAGCATGCGCTCGGTATGATCCCGGGACGGCGCGGGCTCCTCTACGCGGGTTTCCCCTTCGGCATACAGGCCCGCCAGGAGCAGAGCCGATTTGACCTGGGCACTGGCCACCGCCGAGACGTGATGGATGCCCAGCAAGCGCTGTCCACCGACGATGGACAGAGGCGGCGTCCCGGCATCGGTCCCATGGATCACCGCGCCCATTCGGGTCAGGGGCTCCATGACCCGGCGCATCGGCCGGCGGCTCAACGAAGCGTCGCCAATCAGCGTGGTGTCGAAGCGCTGCGCGCACAACAACCCCGCCAGCAGCCGCATGGAGGTGCCGGAATTACCCAGATCCAAGGGCCTGTCCGGCGCCTGCAGCCCGGCCAGGCCTACGCCATGGATGCGCAACCGGCCCGCCTCAGGACCTTCGATGGTCACGCCCATGGCGCGAAACGCATCCCGCGTGGCAAGGCAATCCAGGCCATCGAGGAAACCGCTTATCTCGGTCGTCCCCTCGGCCAATGAGCCAAAGATGATGGCGCGGTGGGAAATCGATTTGTCTCCGGGCACCCGAAACTCACCCCGCAAGGGACCGCCGCCGGATGCGATGTAGTCAACAGTCATGGCTGCCTCAGTGTCGGAATGCATCGCGTGTCCGCTTGGCCTCGCGGAACACGGTTTCCAGCCGCGCCCCATCGCCGGCAGCAATCGCCCGGGCCAGCTCATCCAGGTCGGCGCGGAAACGATCCAGAGTATCGAGCAGCGCCGGCGCATTGGTGAGACAGATATCCCGCCACATCACCGGATCGCTGCTGGCGATGCGGGTGAAATCGCGAAACCCGCCGGCGGCGTAGCGCAGCACCTCGGATTGGGCGTCCATCCGGGCCAGGGTATGCATCAGTGCAAAGGCCACCACATGGGGCAAATGGCTGGTGGCCGCCAGCATCTCGTCATGGGTGTGGGCATCCATTTCTTCCACCACCGCTCCGGCTGCCTCCCACATGGCGCGCACGGCCGCAATGGCGGCCGGACTGGATGCTCCCGTCGGCGTCAGAATGACCCGACGTCCCTGGAACAGCTCGGGGAAAGCCGCCTCCACCCCACTGTTCTCCGTTCCGGCAACGGGATGACCCGGTACCAGCGTCGGCGGAAGCGCCCCGAAAACCGACTGGGCTGTCTGCACGATGGCGCCCTTGGCGCTGCCCACATCGGTCAGGATCGCATCGGGGGCCAGATGATCGCGAATCGCTGCCATGACCCCGGCCATCGCTCCCATGGGTACCGCCAGCACCACCATGTCCGCGCCCGCGACGGCCTGGACCAGATCCAGGTCATAGCCATCGATTACCCCCAGCGCCAGCGCCCGCTCCAAAGTGGCCGCGTGGCGACCTGCCCCGACGATCTGGCCGCAATACCCGGCGCGGCGCAGAGCCAACGCCAGGGAACCACCGATGAGACCTACACCGATCACACACAGGCGCCGTATCATGATTGCAGTAGCCGTCCCAGGGTTTCCAGAAAGCGGGTGTTGTGCTCGGGCAATCCCACGCTGACCCGCAGCGACTCTGGCAGGCCGTAGCCTGCCACTGGGCGCACGATGATGCCGGCGCTCAGCAAGCGCTGATTCAGATCGGCCGCATCGGGCACGCGAAAGGTGATGAAATTGCCCACCGAGGGAATATACGGCAAGCCAAGTGCCGCAAGTCCCGCCGAGAGTTGCGCAAGGCCCGCGCCGTTGATGGCCACCGCCGCAGCCAGATGATCGGTATCGGCCAATGCAGCAAGCGCTGCGGCCAGCCCCAGGCTATTGACATTGAAAGGCTGACGCAAGCGGTTCAATAGATCGGCCAGAGCGGGATGGCTCACGCCATAGCCCACCCGCAGGGCAGCCAACCCATAGGCCTTCGAGAAGGTGCGGGTTACCAGCAGATTGGGATAGCGCGCCAGCAGCCGGCAACCGTCGGGGTAGCCGGCTTGCTGCACGTATTCGAAATAGGCCTCATCCAGCACCACCACGACCCGGGGCGGCACGGCGTCTAGGAAGTTCTCCAGCGCGTCCCGATCGATCCAGGTGCCGGTGGGGTTGTTGGGATTGGCGATGAAGATCACGGCTGTGTTGCCATCCATCCGTTCAGCCATGGCCGCCAGATCGTGTCCGCAGGGCTGCGCAGCATCGGCGGGCAAGGCGGGCGCCACCCGCGCCTCGGCCCCCACTGCGCGCGTTGCCAAGGCATAGATGGCGAAGGCATGGGCCGACATCACCGCATTGCGTCCCGGCGCAAGGAATGCCTGAGCCACCAGATTGAGCAAGTCATTCGAGCCATTCCCCAGGGTCACCTGAGCCGGCGCCACATCCAGATGACCGGCCAGCGCCTGCTTCAGGGCATGACCGCTGCCGTCGGGATACAGGGCCAGGCGGCCCAATTCGGCCTCAAGGATCCGGCGCACGCCCGGCGCGGGACCCAGCGGGCTTTCGTTGGACGCCAGCTTGATGATATTGACAATCCCCAGCTCCCGCTCCAGTTCCTCGATCGGCTTGCCCGGCTCGTAGGGCGCCAGATCGCGGACGGCCGGCAGGGCTTGCGCCAGGAAATCGGGATCGGGGTGCATGGATGCCTGTGCCTCGCTCATATCCTGTCAGCCTTCAGCCGACGGCCACCGGATAGGACCCCAGGCGCTTGACCCAGGCTGCTCGCTCGGCGAGCGCGGCCAAAGCAGCGGCCACGGCGGGATCCTGCGCGTGTCCTTCCAGATCCAGAAAGAAGTTGTAGTCCCATGGGCCGCGCCGGGAGGGACGCGATTCGATGCGCGTCAGGCTCACCCCATGTTGGTGGAATGGCTCCAGCACCCGGAACAGCGCGCCGGGCCGATTGTCCACCGCCACCATCAGGGAAGTCTTGTCCCGCCCGGAGACTTCGGCGTCATCGCGGGCAATCACCAGGAAGCGGGTGGTGTTGTCCGGCTCATCCTCGATGTTCTCGGTGAGCACATTCAGACCATACAGCCGGGCCGCTTCCCGACTGGCCACGGCCGCGATCCCCGTTCCAGCTGCGACTTGTCGGGCCGCATCGCCATTGCTGGCCACCGCCCGCCGTGGAACACCCGCCAGGTGCCGATCCAGCCACTCCCGACACTGGGCCAGGGACTGGGCATGACTGAGCAGTTCGGTGATCTCCGTCACAGCCGTCACGCGGGCAAGCAGGCAATGGTGCACCGGCAGGACAATTTCCGCGCAAATGCGCAGATTGGAACGGGCGAACATGTCCAAGGTGTGAGTCACCACCCCTTCGGTCGAATTCTCCACCGGCACCACACCACAATCGGCGCCCCCGGCCTCGACCTCCCGGAACACCTCATCGATGGCGCCCAGCGGCGTGGTCTGGACGCCTTGACCGAAGTGCTTGAAGACCGCCGCCTGGGTGTAGGTCCCCTCCGGCCCCAGGTAGGCGATCCGCAAGGTTTTTTCAAGCGCCAGGCAGGCCGAGATGATCTCGCGGTAGATGCGCAGCAAGGCCTCATCACGGAGCGGGCCGGAGTTGTTGGCCTGGATGGCGCGCAGCACCTGCGCTTCGCGGGCAGGCCGATAACAGGAATCGCCTGCGCCCAGTTCAGCCTTGATATGCCCCACTTCCTGGGCAAGCCGGGCACGCTCGTTGAGCATCTCCCGCAATTGCAGATCGAGCGCATCGATACGCGTCCGCACATCGGCCAGTCGCTCCACCTCGCCCACCGCCCCCTCGGGCGCGGCGTTTTCCTGCGTCATACAGCGCGGGCTGCCAGCACGCCGTCAATGGCGCGCAATTGGGCCAGTGCCGTGGCCGGTATGGGCTGGTTGACATCCACCACCGTGTAGGCGAGATCGCCCTTGGATTTATTCAGCATATCGAGAATATTCAGGCTGAAGCCCGCCAGCGTGGACGAAATCTGTCCAAGCATATTGGGCACATTGGCATTGGCGATACACACCCGATAGCCTTCCGCATGGGGCAGCATCGCTTCGGGAAAATTCACTGCGTTGCGGATATTGCCGTTTTCCAGGTAATCCCGTACCTGCTGCACCACCATGACGGCGCAATTCTCCTCGGCTTCATGGGTTGACGCGCCCAGATGAGGTAGTGCGATGACCCGAGGATGGCCTTGCAGGGCAACGCCGGGAAAATCACAGACATAGCCACCCAGCCTGCCCTCATCCAGCGCTTCGCGCACCAGGCCTGACTCAACCACGCCCTCGCGGGAGAAATTCAGCACCACCAGACCGGGCTTGGCCAGTTTCAAGCGCTCGGCGTTGAGCATATTGCGGGTATGGTCATTCAGAGGCACATGAAAAGTCAGGTAATCCGCCTGGGCGACCACTTCCTCGACACTGCGCGCCTGGCCCACGCCTGAGGACAGCTGCCAGGCATTTTCCACCGTGATCTTGGGATCCAGACCGATGACGCGCATCCCCAGCGCATGCGCGGCATTGGCGACCTTGACGCCGATGGCGCCCAGGCCGATCACGCCCAGCGTCCGCCCCGGCAGTTCCGTGCCCACGAACTGTTTCTTGCCTGATTCCACCGCCTTGTGCATGGCGGCATCGTCCCCCGTCAGGCCATCCACAAAGCGCAGCGCCTGGGGGATATTGCGTGAGGCCATCAACAGGCCCACCAGCACCAGTTCCTTGACGGCATTGGCATTGGCGCCCGGGGTATTGAACACCGGCACGCCCAGAGCAGACAGCCGCGCGATGGGGATATTGTTGACGCCGGCACCGGCACGGCCTACTGCCTTGAGCGAACTTGCAAAGCTCATGTCATGCATGACCTGGGAACGCACCAGGATGGCATCGGGATCGACTATGTCGCTGCCGACCTGGTAGCGGTCGGCCTCGAACTGGCTCAGGCCACGGGGGGAAATATTGTTCAGCGTCTGAATCTTGAACATGACTTGGGCCTTCGTTGAGTCAAGGGGTCTCGTGATGCGCCTGCGATCTGTGGTCAGCCGTTACGCCGCTGGAAATCCTTCATGAAATCCACCAGCGCCGCCACTGCTTCGAAGGGAACGGCATTGTAGATGCTCGCGCGCATACCGCCCACAGAGCGGTGCCCTTTGAGCCCGACCAGGCCAGCGGCCTTGGCCTCGCTGAGGAAGCTCGCATCCAGCGCCGCATCCGGAAGAATGAACGGCACGTTCATCAAGGAGCGATCCGCCACCGCCACCGGGTTGCGATAGAACCCCGACGTGTCGATGGTTTGGTAGAGCAGCTCCGCCTTGCGGCGATTTGTTTCGGCCATGGCGGCCAGACCGCCCTTGGCCTTGAGGTGGGCGAATACCAAGCCCGCCACATACCACGCGAAGGTGGCAGGCGTGTTGTACATGGACTCGTTCTCCACCTGCGGCGCGTAATCCAGGATGGTGGCCGTGCCGGGCAGCGCGTGTCCCACCAGATCTTCACGCACGATGACCAGCGTCAGTCCGGCCGGCCCGACGTTTTTCTGCGCGCCACCGTAAATGATGCCGAAGCGGGAGACGTCGATCGGACGCGATAGCAGGGTCGAAGAGAAATCCCCCACCAGCGGCACGGCGCCTGTCTCGGGAATCCACTGAAATTCCACGCCGCCGATGGTTTCATTGGGCGTGTAATGGACATAGGATGCTTGCGGATCAAGACGCCAGGCCGACTGGGGCGGGATGGCGGTGAAACCGCTTTCCTCACCGGAGGCCGCGACATTCACGGTGCCGAATTTCCTGGCCTCGCCAATGGCCTTCTTGGACCAGGCGCCGGTGTGGATATAGTCGGCCCGGCGTCCCTCGCCCATCAGGTTCAGGGGGACCATGGCGAACTGGGCCGTGGCGCCACCCTGCAGGAACAACACCTTATAGTTCGCCGGGATGGCGAGCAGATCGCGCAGGTCCTGTTCCGCCTGGGCCGCAATGGCCATGAATTCCTTGCCGCGATGGCTCATTTCCATCACAGACATGCCGCTGCCATGCCAGTCCAGCAACTCGTCCCGCACCTGTTCCAGAACCGCTTGCGGCAGCGCCGCCGGGCCCGCGTTGAAATTGTGTACCCGCGCCATAATGTCCTCTGTCGACTGCCAATACCCGAAACCCTGACCGGTGACGAAGCGCCGCTCAGATCAGATCGTCGCCGTTGCCTTCCTCGTCCAGGCAGATCACCCGGTCCACGGCACACAGCCGCTCGCCGGCATCCAGCTTGATGACCCGCACGCCCTGGGTATTGCGCCCCAGGACCGAGATCTCCGCCACCGCCGTGCGCACCAGGGCGCCACCGCTGCTCAGCAGCATCACCTGATCATCCGCGTTCACCCGCTCCGCCGCCACCATGCGGCCATTGCGCTCACTGGTCTGCAAGGCGATCACACCTTGCCCGCCCCGACCGTGTACCGGGAAGTCCTCGAAACGGGTCCGCTTGCCGAAGCCATTTTCCGCCACTGTCAGGACCGTTCCCTCACCCACCTTGAGCAGGCCAATCACCTGGCCGTTGCGGCCCAGCTTGATGCCCCGGATGCCGCCAGCGGCGCGGCCCATGGAGCGCACTTCCGATTCGGGGAAACGGATGGCCTTACCGGCATCGGTGAACAGCATGACCTCGGTCTGACCATCGGTCAGCGCGACATCGACCAGGCGATCGTCGTCTTTCAGCAGAATGGCGATGATGCCGGAAGTGCGCGGCCGGGAGAACTCGGAGAGTGGCGTCTTCTTGACCGTCCCCCCGCGAGTGGCCATGAAGACATGGCTATCCTCGGTAAATTCCTTGATGGGCAAAATCGCGGTGATGCGCTCGCCCATGCCCAGGGGCAACAGATTCACGATCGGCTTGCCGCGTGCGCCCCTGCTGCCCTGGGGCAATTCATAGACCTTGAGCCAGTAGACCTTGCCCAGGGAAGAGAAGCACAACAATGTGTCATGGGTGTTGGCCACGAACATCGTGTCGATGAAATCCTCTTCCTTCTGGGCCGTGGCATTCTTCCCGCGGCCGCCCCGGCGTTGCGCCTGGTACTGGTCAACTGGCTGGCTCTTGGCGTAGCCCTGATGCGTCAGGGTGACGACGACGTCCTGCGGTGTGATCAGGTCTTCCAGGCTCAGGTCGAGATGATCGGTCAGAATCTCGGTGCGTCGGGGATCGGCGTATTCGGCGCGGATGCGCGTCAGCTCCTCGCGGATCACCGCCATGAGCCGACCCGGATCAGCCAGAATCAGGCCCAGCTCGCGGATGGTGTCGAGCAGCTCGCGGTATTCATTGAGCAGCTTGTCCTGTTCCAGTGCGGTCAGGCGGTGTAGCCGCAGATCCAGGATGGCCTGGGCCTGGGCCGGTGACAGACGGTAACCGTCCGGTCCCTGGCCGAACTCGGGATCGAGCCCGTCCGGGCGTGCGGACACCTCACCCGCCCGCTCCAGCATCACCTCGACCAGATTCGACGCCCAAGGCCGCGCCATCAACCCCGTCTTGGCCTCGGCCGGTGTCGGGGATGCCTTGATCAGGGCGATCATCTCGTCGATGTTGGCCAGCGCAATGGCCAGACCTTCGACCAGATGCGCGCGCTCGCGGGCCTTGCGCAGTTCAAACAGGGTGCGACGCGTCACCACCTCGCGGCGATGGCGCAGGAACGCCTCCAGCAGATCCTTGAGATTGAGTAACCGCGGCTGGCCATCCAGCAGGCCCACCATGTTGATGCCGAACACGGTCTGCATGGCGGTGTGCTGATAGAGGTTGTTGAGCACCACCTCGGCCACCTCGCCGCGACGCAGCTCGACCACCATGCGCAGGCCGTCCTTGTCGGACTCATCGCGCAGCTCGGTGATTCCCTCGATGCGCTTTTCCTTGACCAGCTCGGCGATTTTCTCCATCAACCGGGCCTTGTTGACCTGATAGGGCAGTTCGGTGACCACGATGGCCTGGCGGCCCCGATCGAATTCCTCGAAGTGGCAGCGCGAGCGCAGGTAGATGCGGCCGCGGCCCGTGCGATAGGCCTCGCGGATGCCATGGACGCCATTGATGATCGCGCGGGTGGGGAAATCTGGCCCTGGCACGCGCTCCAGCAAGTCCTCGATCTCCAGCGCCGGATTGTCGATCAGTGCCAGACAAGCATCCACCACCTCGCCCAGGTTATGGGGCGGGATGTTGGTGGCCATGCCCACGGCGATACCGGTGGAACCGTTGATCAGCAGGTTGGGCACGCGGGTCGGCATGACCAGCGGCTCATGCTCGGAGCCGTCGTAGTTGGCCCCGAAATCGACCGTTTCCTTGTCCAGATCGGCCAGCAGCTCGTGGGCCAGCTTGGACATGCGGATTTCGGTATAGCGCATGGCGGCCGGCGCATCGCCGTCGATGGAGCCGAAGTTGCCCTGCCCATCCACCAGCAGATAGCGCATGGAAAACGGCTGGGCCATGCGCACTATGGTGTCGTACACCGCTGTGTCGCCGTGCGGGTGGTATTTACCAATGACGTCGCCCACAACGCGAGCGGATTTCTTGTAGGGCCTGTTCCAGTCGTTGCTGAGCTCGTGCATGGCGAAGAGCACGCGCCGATGCACGGGTTTCAGGCCGTCGCGCACATCGGGCAGCGCCCGGCCCACGATCACGCTCATGGCGTAATCCAGATAGGACTGGCGCATCTCGTCTTCGAGATTGACGTTCAGGATTTCTTTTGCTGCCTCGACCATGCCTTGCCGTCGCGGGATGAATCCCCGCTTCCCGTTACCGATTTAAGAGGCGAATCTTAGCACAGGGAAGCCCGCCTCACGACCGGGCCATCAAGGCCGCCAGGGTGGGCGCATCGGGTCGTTCGATGGCACCTTTCTCGGTCACCAGCACATCAATCAGCGCCGACGGGGTCACATCAAACACCGGATTGGGCGCCTCCAGCAGCGGCTCCGGCCCGGCCCGCCCGGCGAGGCGCAGCACTTCCTCCGGTCCGCGGAATTCAATGGGGATCTCACCGCCTTCGGTCAGCGCGAGATCCACGGTGGTGCTGGGCGCTACCACCATGAAGCGCAATCCATGGTGACGCGCCGCCACGGCCAGGGCATAGGTGCCGATCTTGTTGGCCACATCACCGTTGGCGGTGATGCGGTCGGCGCCCACGATCACCCAGTCGATCTCGCCGCGCGCCATGAAAAACGCCGCCGCGCTGTCCACGATCAGGCTCACCGGAATGCCGTCCCGGTTCAGCTCCCAACTGGTCAGCCGCGCCCCCTGCAACCAGGGCCGCGATTCGGTGGCGAACACCCGCGCCAGACGATCCTGCGCCCAGGCGGTGCGGATCACCCCCAGCGCCGTGCCCAGCCCGGCAGTGGCCAGCGAGCCGGTATTGCAATGGGTGAGCACCCGCGTGCCCGGCGCCAGATAGGCACTGCCCAGCTCCCCCATGCGCCGGTTGGCGGCCAGATCCGCCGCCCACAGCCCATCCGCCGCCCGCTCCAGGGCTTGCCAATCCCCCGGCGCGCCCTGCTTGGCGATCGCTTCGAGATGGGACAGGGCGCCCGCCAGATTGACCGCAGTGGGGCGGGACGCTGCCAGCAAGCGGACTGCGGCAGCGATCCCGGCTTGCCAGCCGGAGGCATCCGCCCCTGCCAGCGCCCGGGCGGCCATCACCAGCCCATAGGCGCCCGCCAGACCGATCGCCGGGGCGCCGCGCACCGCCATGTCATGGATAGCGCGGGCGGTCTCGGAGGCATCCGTCGCGACCAGCCAGCGCTCCTCGGTCGGCAACAAGCGCTGGTCAAGCACATGCAACACCGCCCCGTCCCAGCGCAGCGCGCGCACCTGATCATTCGCATCCATCGCCTCACCCCCTTGTCGGACCGACCCATGGGAGCGGCACTCTAGCACAGCCCGGCAAGTCTCCCGATGACTGCGGACGTACGCAGGCCGATGCTACACTTCAGCCCAATTCCCACCCCGCGAGAACCATCCGTGGAAGCTGTCGATACCCTGCTGCATGCTGCGTGGATCATCCCCGTTGAACCGGAGGGTGCGATCTGGCCGGATCACAGCCTGGCCATTCGGGATGGACGCATCGTGGCAGTGCTGCCGCGCCATGAGGCGCAAGCGCGATTCACCGCAGCCGCCGAGGTCCATCTGCCCCGGCAGGCCTTGATCCCCGGTCTCGTCAATGCCCATACCCACAGCGCCATGAACCTGTTGCGGGGCTTGGCGGATGACCTGCCCCTGATGACCTGGCTGGGCGAACACATCTGGCCCACCGAGCAGCGCTGGGTGGACGCGAGCTTCGTCGAGGCCGGCAGCCGGCTGGCGGTGGCCGAGATGATCAAGGGCGGCACTACCTGCTTCAATGACATGTATTTCTTTCCCGAACAGACTGCGCGCGTCGCTGCCGAATGCGGGATACGCGCCTGTATCGGCATGATTGTGCTGGATTCCCCGACTCGATATGCCCAGAGCGTGGATGAGTACCTGCACAAGGGGCTGGCCCTGCACGACGCCTGGCGCGATCACCCCATGATCCATACCGCGTTCGCGCCCCATGCCCCTTACACCGTATCCGACGCGCCGCTGCGCCGGCTCAAGGTGCTGGCCGACGAGCTCGATGCCCCCATCCACATGCATGTGCACGAGACCGCCGCCGAGGTGGCCGAAGCGATCACCCGCGATGGCCGCCGTCCGCTGGCGCGCCTGGAGGCCCTGGAGCTGTTGGGGCCCAATTTCATGGCTGTCCACATGACCCAGCTGGTGGATGCGGAAATTGCCCTGCTGGCCAGCACCGGCAGCCATGTCATCCATTGTCCCGAATCCAACCTCAAGCTGGCCAGTGGCTTTTGTCCGGTGGCGCGCCTGCTGGCGGCGGGCGTGAACGTCGCCCTGGGCACAGATGGGGCGGCCAGCAACAACGACCTGGATCTTTTGTCCGAGATGCGCATTGCGGCCCTGCTGGCCAAGGGCGTCAGCGGAGATGCCGCCGCCGTGCCGGCTTTTCAGGCCCTGCAGATGGCCACCCTGAACGGCGCCCGGGCGCTGGGGATCGGCGACCAGATCGGCAGCCTGCGCTCTGGCAAATGGGCCGATGTGGTGGCCGTGGACCTGGGCGGCCTGGACCGGCAACCGCTTTATCACCCTCTTTCCCAGCTCGTCTACACGGCTCACCGGGATCATGTCACCGATGTCTGGGTGGCCGGTCGGCCGCTGCTGCGGGCCGGCGTCCTGACCCATCTGGATGAAGCTGCACTCATTCAGAGTGCCCAGGAATGGGGCGTCCGCATCGCCACTACCCCGCAGGAGACTTCCAATGGCTGAAACGGCCGACAATGTCGATCCGCAGGAAATCCGCAAATTCGCCGCCCTCGCCAGCCGCTGGTGGGATCCGCGCAGCGAATTCAAGCCGCTGCACGACATCAACCCGCTGCGCCTCAACTACATCGACCAGCACAGCCCGCTGAACGGGCAACGGGTGCTGGACGTGGGTTGCGGCGGCGGCCTGCTGAGCGAGGCCATGGCGCTGCGCGGGGCGGACGTCACCGGTATCGACATGGGTGAGGCGCCGCTCGCCGTGGCCCGGCTGCATGCGGAACAATCGGGCGCCTCGGTGCGTTACCTGCATCGCACCGCCGAGGCCATGAGCGACGCCGAGGCGGGCAGTTACGATATCGTCACCTGCCTGGAGATGCTGGAGCATGTCCCCGACCCCGCCGCGGTGGTCGCTGCCTGCGCCCGACTGGCGAAACCGGGTGGGCAGGTGTATTTCTCCACCCTCAACCGCACACCGAAATCCTTCCTGTTCGCCATTGTGGGCGCGGAATACGTGCTGCGCCTGCTGCCGCGCGGCACCCATGAGTACGCCAAGTTCATCCGCCCCTCGGAGCTGGATGGCTGGATCCGCGCCAGCGGCATCACCCTGCACGATCTGATCGGCATGCACTACAACCCGGAGCTGCGCTACTACTGGCTGGGTCCCGGCGTAGGGGTCAACTATATGGTGCGCGGCAGCCGCGATGACTGCAGGCGCCGCAAACCTGGGCACGGAATTGTCGGGCGCGACCGCATCGAATGATGCCACGCCAGTCTGGCCCATACGTGCTGTGTTATTCGACCTGGATGGCACCCTGGTCGATACGGCGCCCGACCTGGGGGCTGCCCTCAACGTCCTGCGTCGCCGTGCGGGACTGGCCGAACTGCCTCTCGAGCGCATCCGGCCCTGGGTATCCCACGGCGGACGCGGCCTGATCCGCGGCGGCTTCGGATTGCTAGACAACGCACCCGAAGTCCAGCCCTTGCTGGACGCGTTGTTGCGTGAATACGCCGCGGCCATCTGTGTCCACACCCGCCTGTTCCCTGGCATGGACGCCGTGCTGGACCAACTGGAAGCCCGACAACTGCCCTGGGGCATCGTCACCAACAAAGTCACCCGCTTCGCCACGCCGCTGCTGGACCAGTTGAATCTGACCCGGCGGGCCGGGTGCGTCGTGTGCGGTGATACCCTACCCGTCAGCAAACCCGACCCCGCACCCGTCCGACTGGCCTGCGAACGACTCGGCATCGCCCCATCGGCCTGTGTGCTGATCGGTGATGACCGGCGCGACATCGAGGCGGCCCGTGCAGCGGGCGCCTGGTCGCTCGCCGTCACCTACGGGTATGGTGTCGAAACGGACCCCCCCGCGAGCTGGGCGGCCGATGATCTGGTGCATTCCCCCACTGACCTGCTGCACTGGCTGGACCGGACACCATGACACCCCAGGCGTATTGCCGGGACGTGCTGGACCGGCGCGCTCCCGAATGGCGCGTGATGCTGAGTTTCACACCGCCCGGTTCGCGGTTCCTGCTGGAGGCGCTCTTTGCGCTGCGGGTGGAACTGGAGGATCTGGTTGCCTTTGCGGTCGAGCCCGGCGTCGCCGCGACCAAGCTGCAATGGTGGCGCGATGCTCTGGCCGCCTATCCAGAACAGACGGAACATCCCATCATCACTGCCCTGACGCAGGCGGATAGCGTCGTCCTCGACCGGGATCGCCTGCTAGCCTGGTGCGACGGCCTGGGTATCGATCTGCAGCGCAATGAGGTCGTAGATGAGCGCGATCTGGACGATTTGCTGCTGCGCCGAGGTGGAAACTTCGGCGCCCTGCTGGCCAGCATTCTGGATCACCGCGCTGCGCTCGCCGGCCAACAATGGGGCGCGGTCGTGGCCTGGCACCGTCATCTGCTTCGCTTGCCTCGCCAGGCGAGCCACGGCATTGTCGAACTGCCCGCCGCCTGGCTGATCCAATCCGAAATCACGGCGCAACAACTGGCCGTCCCCCAGCCCGAGGCGCCAGCCCAGGCGTTTTATGCCAGACTTGTCGATCAGGTAAATCGCCAGACCGAGCGCGTCCGTGCGGCTCATCCCAGT
>JBAUIG010000106.1:0-7649 GCA_049682735.1 Candidatus Macondimonas sp.
CGCGCGCGGCGTACCGGTGTGCGCCCACATCGGCCTGCAGCCGCAGTTCGTCCACAAGCTGGGTGGCTACAAGGTGCAGGGCCGGGGAGCCGAGCAGGCCGCGACCATGCGCCGCGACGCCGAGGCGCTGGTAGCCGCCGGTGCCGACATGCTGTTGCTCGAATGCGTGCCCACGGCGCTGGCAAGCGAGATCACGGCGGCCGTGCCGGTGCCGGTGATCGGCATTGGCGCCGGGGCTGGAGTGGACGGCCAGGTGCTGGTGCTGTACGACATCCTGGGGATTTCGCTCGGCAAGCGCCCGCGTTTTTCCAAGGATTTCCTGGCCGGAACGGGAAGCATCGCCGCGGCCTTGCAGAACTATGTGCGGGCGGTGAAACAGGGCGAGTTTCCCGCCGCCGAACATACCTTTTAACGGGGCGGCCCATGGAGCGGGTGGAAACGGCGGAAGATCTGCGCGCATGGGTTGCATCCTGTCGGCGGGCGGGAGAGCGAATTGCCTTGGTTCCCACCATGGGCAATCTCCATGCCGGGCATCTGGCGCTGGTGGATCGCGCGCGGACGCTGGCCGAGCGGGTGGTGGTGAGCGTGTTCGTCAATCCCACCCAGTTCGGCGCCGGCGAGGATTTTGCGACCTATCCTCGCACGCCCGAGGCCGATTGCGCCGCGCTGGCGGCACAGGGCGCCGATCTCGCCTTCCTGCCGACGGAGGCGGTCATGTATCCGGCGGGCCTGCCCGGCGCCGTGCGTGTCGAGGTGTCAGGCGCGCTGACGGAAGGCTTGTGTGGCGCATCCCGCCCCGGGCATTTCAGCGGCGTGGCCACGGTGGTGACCAAACTGTTCAATCTGGTGCAGCCCGATGTTGCCCTCTTTGGTAAGAAAGACTATCAACAGCTGGCAGTGATCCGGGCCGTGGTGCGGGAGCTTGGCCTGCCGGTGCGCATCGAGGGGATGGAGACGTGGCGTGACACCGACGGCCTGGCGCTCAGCTCGCGCAACCAGTATCTGGATCCCGCGCAACGCGCGCGCGCGGGGGCGATCCATGCCACGCTGACCGAGGGCGCCGCCTCGCTGGCCGCGGGGGAGCGCGACTATGTCGCGCTGGAGGCGCAGGCAACTGCGCGGCTGGCGGCTGCCGGATTCGCAGTGGACTATGCGCGCATCGTGCGTCCAGAGGATCTGCAAGCGCCCACGGGACAGGAAAACCGGCTGGTGATGCTGGTGGCGGCGCGTTTGGGATCAACGCGACTTATTGACAATATTGAGGTCAAGCTTTCAGAATGATCAATCCTGAACCGGTGCGAGGGTTTGGGGTCTCGGGCTTGCCGTTTGTAGCGGTAACGTCCGGAAAACAGAAATTCCGAATTCGAATACCGTCGTATGACGTGATTGGGGGAGACGGCCGCCAGGGATGGAGGTCGCGCTCAAGGGCCATGGATCGTTCCGTATCCACATCACTGCCGAGATGGGTGACATGCACTTGACCTTGCTCAAAGCCAAATTGCACCGCGCGCGCGTGACCCACGCCGAGCTCGAGTATGAAGGTTCCTGCGCCATCGATGGGCGCCTGTTGGATGCGGCCGGGATTCTGGATTACGAGCAAATTCAGATCTATAACGTCACCAACGGCGAACGTTTCACAACCTACGCCATCCGCGCCGAGGATGACTCGCGCATCATTTCAGTGAACGGCGCTGCGGCCCACAAGGCCAATGTGGGCGATTGCATCATCATCTGCGCCTATGCGGGGATGGACGCCCATGAGGCCGTCCGCCACAAGCCCAAGCTGGTCTATCTGGACGAGCGCAATTTCGTGACCCATACCCGCAACACCATCCCGGTTCAGCTCGCCAGCGCTTGATCGGCTTGATCCCGGATTCCTGAAGCCCCCGCATCCTACAAGCGATGCGGGGGCTTTTCTTTGTCCGTATACCCAAAGCTGTGCAATCCTTTTCGGAATTCCCGTGAAACCCACCGCGCTGGAGGAATGAGCCGTGACTGCCCTTGACCAACTGCCTGCCTGGAAAGCGCTCAAAACCCATCATGCCAGCCTGGCCGATCGCCACCTGCGCAGCTTGTGCATCGAGGACCCGGGACGCGGCGAGCGCTGGCGGGGACGGGTTGGCGCGCTGCGGGTGGACTACGCCAAGCACCGGGCCACTGAGGAAACCTTTACGCTCCTGTTTGCACTGGCGACAGAGGTGGGACTGCAGGATCAGATTGCCCGCCTGTTTGCCGGTGAGCGCATCAATACCACCGAGCAGCGCGCAGTGCTGCACATGGCGCTGCGCGGTGATGCGCGCAGCGTATTCCGGGTGGACGGCGAGGACGTCATGCCCGCCATTCTCGACACGCGCGCACGCATGCGGGCGGTGTGCGAGCAAATCCGCGCCGGGGAATGGCTCGGGGCGACCGGCGAGGCGGTAACCGATGTGGTCAACATCGGCATTGGCGGCTCGGATCTGGGGCCCTACATGGTCTGCGAAGCGCTGGCACCCTATGCGGCAGGCGGGCCGCGCGTGCATTTTGTCTCCAACATCGACGGCGCCCAAATCAGCCGCATATTGGCCCCGCTGGATCCGCGCCGCACGCTGTTCATCGTCAATTCCAAGAGCTTTGGCACCCTGGAAACCAAGGTCAACGCCCACACGGCCAAGGCCTGGCTATTGCAGACCGGGCTATCGGAAGATGTCGTGATGGCGCGGCATTTCCTGACCGTATCCAGCAACGCCGCGGCCGTTGCGGCCTTCGGGGTTCCGGAAGCGCATCGCTTTCCCATCTGGGACTGGGTGGGTGGCCGCTATTCCCTGTGGTCGGCCACGGGGCTCGCCATTGCCATCGCCGTGGGCATGGATGCCTTTGAATCCCTGCTCGCTGGCGCCCGCACGATGGACACGCATTTCCGCGACACGCCCCTGCCCGAGAATCTTCCCGTGCTGCTGGGCTTGCTGGGGGTCTGGTATGCCGATTTCTTTGGCGCCGGCAATCAGGCCGTATTGCCCTACGACGACCGCCTGCGCAGCCTGCCGGCCTATCTCCAGCAGGCCGACATGGAGAGTAATGGCAAGCGTGTCACCCGTGACGGCGCGGTGGTAAGCTGGCCCACCGGCCCCATTGTCTGGGGCGCACCGGGAACCAACGGCCAGCATGCCTTTTTCCAGTTGATGCACCAGGGCACGCATCTGATCCCGGCCGATTTTATCGGTTGCGTGCAGCCACACCACGCCCATGCGGAGCATCATCGCGCTCTGATCGGCAATCTGCTGGCCCAGAGCGAGGCGCTGATGCGCGGTCGCACCGAAGCGGAGACCCGCGTGGCCCTGGAGGCGCGGGGACTGGATGCGGCGCGGGTGGCGGCCCTGACTCCCCACAATATTTTCCCTGGCAACCAGCCCAGCACGACGATTTTGCTGGATGCGCTGACACCCGATGCCCTGGGAGCGCTGATTGCCCTGTACGAACACCGCATCTTCACCCAGGGTGCCATCTGGGGCATCAATTCCTTTGATCAGTGGGGCGTGGAATTGGGCAAGCTCATGGCGCAGACCGTCATCGAGGAGCTGGCGCAGGGCCAGGTCGGCGACGGGCACGATCCCTGGTCCGCTGCGCTGTTGGCGGCCTGTTTGAATCGGGACGCCTGACGCTGCTGAGAGGCCGCCAACGGTCCCTGTCGTCTGAATGGGGTCGCTGCAATGGCCGATGCCGCCGGAATGGGCGCTTGCTTGCGCGCCACTCCGGCGGATTGGCTTAAGTGGGATTACTCGCCCTCAGCGACCCGTTTGAAATCATCTTCAGATTGATCGGGTGTGCTGGACGCTTCCTGATGAACCGGGGCGCTTTCGGGAGCGGTTGCTTCGGCGATGCCCTCATTCCCCTCATCGGTCGTTTCAGGGCTGCCCGTCCCATCAGCGGCAGGGGTACGACGCCGCCGACGTCCGCCACGTCGACCCCGCCGGCTACGGGTTTCGCCCCCCTCTGCGGTAACTTCCGGTGTCGCTTCAGGAGAGGCTTCGAGATCCGCCTCTTTCAGCTCTTCGTTGATGACAGGCGCGTCGGCCGGTTGGGCTTTCGCTGGGGGGGCATCGACGCGCGTGCGCGGCGCGGGGCGATCACGTGGGGCTGGCGTTCCGTCGCTGTCCGCGGGCTTGGAACGTCCACGCCGATTGGCGGATGGGCGGCTGCGACGTGGCGGCGGTGTGCGCGGGGTGGCCTGTTCTTCCTCCGCCGCTGCGGTCATGCTGGGAGCCAATTGAGCGGGTTCAGCAGGCGCGGCCGGCGTCCTGGATTCGCCAAACAGCCGGTCCCACAGCTTTTTGAGCAGGCCGCCAGACGGTGCGCGAGGCCGTTCCGTGGGAACAGGAGCCGGTATGGCCTTGGCTGCTACGGGCGCTGGCGTAGGCGCGGGAGGTGGCGGCGCCAGCTTGACAGCCGGGGTTTGCGCCGGGCTACGGGTCGCTGCGGACGCTTTGGGCTCGTAGTGAACGGCAGGCGCTTCGGTAATCAGCTTGTAGGTGGCATCCGTTTCGCCATTGGTGCGCGCTTCATCCTGACGGATGCGGGTGACCTCGTAGCGCGGGGTGTCGATGTGGGGGTTGGGGATGATCACAACAGCAATGCCGTGGCGGGCTTCGATGGTTGCCAGTGCGGCGCGCTTTTCGTTGAGCAGGAACGTCGCCACCGGAATCGGTAACTGGGCCATGACGCGCTGGGTGCGGTCCTTCATGGCCTCTTCCTGGATCAGCCGCAGCACGGCCAGCGCAAGAGATTCCACCGAGCGGATGGTGCCGCGTCCCTCGCAGCGTGGGCAGGGGATGTGGCTGTGCTCTCCGATGGATGGACGCAGGCGCTGGCGAGACAATTCCAGCAGGCCAAAGCGGGAGATGCGGCCGATCTGGATGCGCGCGCGATCAAGCTGGGTGGCATCGCGGAGCCGGTTTTCAACTTCGCGCTGGTTCTTGGCCGGCGTCATGTCGATGAAGTCGATCACCAGCAGCCCGCCCAGGTCGCGCAGCCGCAACTGGCGCGCGATCTCATCGGCGGCCTCCAGATTGGTCTGCAGCGCCGTTTCCTCGATGTCGGAACCCTTGGTGGCGCGGGCCGAGTTGATGTCGATGCTGGTCAGGGCTTCCGTGTGGTCGATGACGATCGAACCGCCCGAAGGCAGCCTCACTTCCCGCGCAAAGGCCAGTTCGATCTGACTTTCGATCTGGTAACGGGTGAAGAGGGGAATGGCGTCCTGGTAGAGTTTCAGGCGCCCGAGGTTCTGCGGCATGACGGCGGTGATGAATTCCCGCGCCTGCTCATAGACAGCGGGATCGTCCACCATGATTTCGTTGATGTCGGCGCGCAGGTAATCGCGCAGCGCGCGGATGATGATGTTGCTTTCCTGGTAAATCAGGAACGGCGCCTGGCGTTCGGTGGCGGCCTGTTCAATGGCGCGCCAGAGTTGAAGCAGGTAGCCCAGATCCCACTGCAATTCTTCGGAGGAGCGCCCCATGCCGGCGGTGCGCACGATCATGCCCATGCCTTCGGGGACTTCCAGATTGCGCATGATTTCGCGCATCTCGTCCCGCTCTTCTCCCTCGATGCGGCGCGAGACACCGCCTGCACGGGGGTTGTTGGGCATCAGCACCAGATAGCGGCCGGCCAGACTGATGAAGGTGGTGAGCGCTGCGCCCTTGGTGCCGCGTTCCTCCTTCTCGACCTGAACGACGATTTCCTGGCCTTCGCGGAGCAGCTCAGCGATATTGAGCCGGCCGCTGGTTTCCACGCCCGGTTTGAAATATTCGCGGGAGATTTCCTTCAGCGGCAAAAAGCCGTTGCGATCCCCGCCATATTCGACAAAACAGGCATCCAGGCTAGGTTCGATGCGGGTGATGCGGCCTTTGTAGATATTGGCTTTTTTTTGTTCCCGTGAAGGGGTTTCGATATCCAGGTCAAACAGTTTTTGTCCGTCAACCAGTACGACCCGCAACTCTTCGGGTTGCGTGGCATTGATCAGCATTCTTTTCATGGGGGGTCTCTTCAGTACCCAGGGCGTTTTCTGCGGAATGGGACGCCGGCGCCGAACAGGTCGCGGAAGCTGCAATCGCGATGATGCGGATCGATCGACAATCAGCGCTGAAATTCATCGGTCACACTCCTGAACTTGACTGCCGGCATGGAGAGAAAACGCCTGGGCAGGAATTAAAGGGGTAAATTATGGGAAGGGGTTTTCGCAGGATGGGCGATAAACCGGTTCCATGAATCGTCAAATCCGGGATCCGGGCCGAGTCCGCGCCCAGGGCGCAGGGGTCTACGGGGCGCGGCATTCGCGCTTTGACAGCCCCATAGAAGCAGCTGTCCTTTTGGCCCGTTCAGTCTCAGGATCGCTTCTCCACGTCGGGCCAAGCATTGGCTTGGCCACGAAACATTAAGAATTGCCTCAACTATAGCAATCGCGCCAGATCCCTTCAATGTGAATCGATGGCGTCGGTTCTGCCCCATGTTGCGCTGACCGGGAGAGGAATGCTGCCAGCGCCATGAATCAAGGCCTGGAGCGTCCCTGGGAAGTCATCCCCATTGCCGTCCGAGCAGCGCTTCCAGAACAAACTTGCTGCCAAAATAACCCAGCGTGAGCATCGCGCCACCACTCAGGGTCCAACGCACGGCGACCTTGCCCCGCCATCCAAATCGATAGTGGCCCCAGAGCAACATCCCCAGGATGGCCCAGGCGGCGATGGACAGCACGGTTTTATGGACCAGATGCTGGGCAAACAGGTTGTCCACGAAGAAAAAGCCACTGAGAAGCGCCAGCGAAAGCATGAAAAACGCCAGACCAATAAGTTGAAACAGCAGGCGTTCCATGGTCTGGAGGGGGGGGAAGATCAGCAGGAGGCCACGGGTTCGGTGGTGGTGCAGCAGCCGATTCTGCACCATCAAAAGCGCAGCCTGGGCGCCTGCCAGAACCACCAGGCTGTAGGCCACGATGGCGGTCAGCACATGCAATTCCACCGGTCCACGCAAGGCGAGTTCCGGTCCGGTGCTTGTGCCGGGATGATGGACTAAGGTTGATATTGCCAGCAGCGGAAACAGCAGGAGCCCCAGGTTTTCCATGGGTGCTCGGGCAGCAGCCAGCAACAACAACAGAGCGGTTTGCCAGCCAATCAACAGCACGGCTTCGGTCAGGCCCAGACGCAGGGGATCATGGGCCAGAATAGGCGATAGCAGGGCGGTGTGCAGGACAAAGCCCACGGTGGCCAGGGTCAAGGCTGATTTTTTGCCTGCAGACTGCCCCCGCAGCAGACGTCCGGCACGTCGTAGCAAAAGGGCGGTACTGGCGCAGTAAGCGAGGGCGGCTGCCCAGGCAATCCAGAAGCTGTCCATGTTCATGTATCAGGCAAGAATCGTTGGGGCATCATGGCATAGCGTCGCATCGGGGCGCTATATGATTGGCGGGTGACGGTCGCAGGGCTTTTCGGGTAACGTAAACCCCCGGCCGCGCGCCACGCGGCACGATTAACCCAAAATCCTTGAAGCGAAATGCCATGTTCGAGAATCTGACCGAGCGCCTCAATCGAACCCTGATGCAGTTGCGCGGCCAGGCGCGGTTGACTGAAGAGAATATCCAGCAGGCCCTGCGTGAGGTACGCGCCGCCCTGCTGGACGCGGAC
>JBAUIG010000107.1:0-4580 GCA_049682735.1 Candidatus Macondimonas sp.
CATCGCCACCGATCACATCGACACCTTTACGGAAAACGGGATCCGGCTGAAATCCGGTCAGACCCTTGAGGCCGACATTGTCATCTCGGCCACGGGCCTTGATCTCATCCCTCTGGGCGGCGTGGAATTCGCTGTGGATGGCCAGCGCTGGGAGCCGGGCAAGAGCATGACCTACAAAGGCATGATGTTCCGCGACGTGCCGAATCTGGCTCAAGCCACCGGCTACACCAACGCCTCATGGACCCTGAAGTGCGACCTGACCAGCCAGTACGTCTGCCGCCTGATCAACTACATGGACAAGCACGGCTATCAATACTGCGCGCCGCACACCAACGATCCGACCATCACCGAATTGCCGTTTGTCGATTTCTCATCAGGCTATATTCAGCGCGCCATCGACAAGTTCCCCAAGCAAGGGTCGAAAGCGCCCTGGAAGCTTTACCAGAACTATGCGCGCGACATTCTGAGTCTGAGATATGGCGCCGTGAAGGATGAGGCCATGGTATTCACTCCCGCTGCCGACACCACTCAGCCCTCCATGCCCTCGCCGACACCTTAAGCGGGGCTTTCGGTCACTTCCTGGCCAGCCACTCCAGGCAGCGGCTGGCCAGAGGCGCCCAATCCGTCTCGACACTACTTGCCCTGGACGCAAACAGGCCGATCGCCGCCAACTCAGCTCAAATGGGTTCCACCAGCCCCGCCGCATCCATCTGGGTCTCGGGCGCTGCGGCCTGAAAAGCAGCCAATGTCATGCAGGTGGCGTAGATCCGTCGCACCACGGGGAAGTCGGAAAGATCAATGCCTCGCTCAATCGCTTCATGCACTTCGGGGACCAGGCAGGCATCCGCCAGTGTTGGATGATCCCCATGACAATGGGCACCGGTTTCGGCACTGCTGGCCAACAGGTGTTCCGCTGCGGCAAGCCCTTCGCGCATCCAGTGGGCAGACCATTGGGCAAGCTGGTCCTCGCTCTGATCATGCCGGCTGCGCAGGTAACGCAGCACGCGCAGGTTGTGCAGCGGCTGGATGTCCGAGACGAACAACTGGGACAGGGCACGCACGCGCGCGCGACCCAGTAGGTCCTTGGGCAACACGGCGCGGGCGGGCCAGCGCTCCTCGAGGTACTCCATGATGGCCATGGATTGGGTGATGACATGGCCATCATCCACCAGCACCGGCGCCAGTCCTTGCGGATTGAGGGCGCGGAATTGATAGCGCTGCAGCCTGTCCCCGGCAATGTCGACGAACCGATAATCGCAGGACAAACCCTTGATGTTCAGGATGATGCGCACCCGATGTGCGGCGACGCTGCGATGATAGGTATAAAGTTCCATGGGCTTTTGGCCTCCCAGTCGAGAAAACCCGCTGGCTGCGGACGAGCAAAGACGGCTGTGGCCGGGATCGTCCAGTCCATGCCGCCTGAAATTTGGGGTCCCCGCTTCCCGGTCATGGGATACAGACCCGCATATCTCCCCACCGGGAGAAGTGCAAAACAATCCTGAAACAGGCATGGCGAGCGCAAGCGGCAATCCGCCATGCGATAAACCACATCATCCGTCGTCACCGCACATCGCGCGAAGACAAACTCTTTCACGCTAGCTCGCAGCCGATCCCGCCACCGTCATGGACTCGATCAACAGGGACCCACAATGGATGCTGCCGCGGGTGTCCAGATCATCGCCAACCGCGACGATCTGGCGGTACATCTCGGCCAGATGCCCGGCGATGGTCACCTCCTCCACCGCATGGACGATCTGGCCCCGCTCCACCCAGAAACCCGAGGCACCCCGGGAATAATCCCCCGTGACCAGATTCACGCCCTGCCCCATCACCTCGGTCACCCAGAGCCCCGTGTCCAGCGTGCGCAGCAGCGCCGCCTCGCCCCCGGTGACCGTTGGCGCCGCGATGAGATTGTGCACGCCGCCGGCGTTGCCGGTGGTACGCAGGCCCATCCGGCGGGCGGCATAGCTGTCCAGCACATACCCCAGGAGCACGCCATCCCGCACCAGGTCGCGCGGGCTTGTGGCCACGCCCTCGCCATCGAATGCCGCGCTCGCAATGCCTTGCGGCAGATGGGGATGCTCGTGCAGATGCAGCTTGGGGCTCATGATCTGCTGGCCCAGCTTGCCCTGCAGAAAACTCATTTCCCGGTAAAGCGCTCCGCCACTGACGGCGCCGACCAGATGGCGTATCAGGCCACGGGCCACCTCGGGGGAAAACAGCACGGGCACGCGGCGGGTGGACAGGGTGCGCGCGCCCAGACGCGCCAAGGCCCGCCGGGCGGCACGTCGGCCCAAGACCTCGGGCGTGGGCAGCCGATCCGGATGGCGCGCACTTTCATACCAGCCGTCGCGCTGCATCTGACCGCCCGTTTCCGCCACAACACTCAAGCCCATGCCGTGAGAAGACCCGCAGCGCACACCCAGGAATCCCGCACTGTTGGCCAACACCGACAGCCCCAGCCCCGTTTGCAGGCTCGCGCCTTCTGAATTCGTGAGACGGGCATCCTCGGCAAGCGCCGCCGCCTCCATCGCCAAGGCCCGATCAATGGCCTGCTCGGGGGAAAGCGCCCAGGGGTGATAAAGATCAAGATCCGGAAACACCCGCGCCAGTGTTTCCGGATCCGGCAATCCAGCCGCAGGATCGGCTTCGGTGTGACGCGCCAGATCACAGGCCGCGTTCACCGCCTGATCGATGGCATCCGGGCGCAAATCGGTGGTGCTCGCACCGCCCTTGCGTTGGCCGAAATAGACGGTAATGCCCAAGCCCCGATCGCGTTCGTACTCCAGGGTTTCGACCTCCCCGCAGCGCACGCCGACCGCGTAGCCGACGCGCAAGCCGACTTCCGCCTGAGCGGCATCGGCGCCCCGCGCCCGCGCTCGGCCCAGTGCCTGGGCCACGGCCGCCTCCAGCATGGGCAGGCGTTCCCGAGGATCGGACAGGGAAACTGCTGTTGCTGCATTGTGCGTCACGGTCATCGCGCTCAGTCATCGCCGGGAGGTGGTCACCGGATTCTAACAGCCCTCACATGGGATGTGCCGCGCTGCGCAGATCACGACGCCATGAGCCCAACCTGCTTTATCTGCGACAACATCTGCGACAACACGGGCCGACGTTTTCCTATTGCCTTTGCGTGGCGAATCTCCTAGCCTTCGCCGTTGATCCTGAGGTGAAGCGCAACGCCGGATCCCACCGGCTGCGGCCCACCAACCATTGGGTTGGGCGCGGCGATCGAACATAGGGAAGTGAAATCCACCCAATCCTAAGGGACAAGGAAACGATGGCCTACGACTCAACGTATCTGCGGGGCAAGGCGGCAATCGTCGGCGCTGCGGACGAAGTCTCGCCCACTGGCGAGCTTCACCTCACCGAGCGCGAGCTCGAAGTCAAAGTGATCCACGCCGCACTGGAAGATGCCGGTCTCAAGCTGTCCGATGTCGACGGGTTGTTCTGCACCGGGATGATGATGCCCAGCCTGGAATTGGCCGAGCATTTGGGCATTCGTCCACGCTATACCGACAGCACCATGACCGGGGGCTCGAGCTTCGAGGTCCACGTCGAACACGCGGCCGCTGCCATCGCGCTTGGCCTTTGCGAAGTCGCGGTCTCGGTCTACGCCCAGACACCCCGCTCCAAGGGCGGCCTGACCGGCGGCATGGCCGCCATGATGAGCGCCTTCGACCGCAAGAATCCGCCACCCTTTCTGGAATGGGAAATGCCGGCGGGTCTCATGCTGCCCGCAGGGGCCTATGCACTGGCCGCCAGCCGTCACCAGCATCTCTACGGCACCACCTCCGAGCAGTTGGCACAGATCGCCGTCTCCACCCGTCAATGGGCGCAGATGAATCCCCGCGCCCGCTACCAGGAAGCGATGTCCATCGCCGATGTGCTGAATTCGCCGCTGGTGTGCGACCCGCTGCACCGCTATGACTGCTGTCTGGTCACCGACGGCGCCGGCGCCGTGGTCATCACCAGCGCCGAGCGTGCCCGGCATCTGAAGAAGAAGCCCGTCTATGTGATGGGCGTCGGCACCCACCACGATCACGCCATGATGATCTCGGAGATGCCCGAACTGACCGTTACCCCCGGCGCGGTTTCGGCACCCAAGGCCTTCAACATGGCCGGCGTCGCCCCCAAGGACATTGACCTGGTGATGACCTATGACTCCTTTACCATCACGGTGTTGATGTCGCTGGAAGACATGGGATTCTGCCCCAAAGGCGAGGGCGGTCGCTTCGTGGAAGATGGCAAGCTGGGCCCTGGCGGCTCCCTGCCCACCAACACCAACGGCGGCGGCCTTTCCTACACCCATCCGGGCATGTACGGCATGTTCCTGCTGGTGGAAGCCACCCGTCAGTTGCGCGGCGAATGCGGTCCCCGTCAGGTGCCCGACGCCAAGCTGGCGGTTGCGCACGGCGTGGGTGGCGTCCTGTCCGCATGCTCCACGGTAGTCCTGGGTACGGAGGAAACGCTATGAGCCGCATGATGATGGGCACCTCGCCCCACGCCGAGCCGTTCTGGAAGGCGACCGAAGACAAGAAACTGGTCTTGCAGTACAGCCCGGAAACCGCACGTTACTA
>JBAUIG010000108.1:0-4712 GCA_049682735.1 Candidatus Macondimonas sp.
CCGGCGTTGTTGACCGCCCAGTCGAGGCGCCCGAAGCGCTCCACCGTGACCGCCACCAGCGCGTCCACGGCGGCCGCATCGGTCACGTCGGTGCGATGGAATTCGGCCTCCCCGCCCTGCGCGCGGATGAGTGCGACGGTTTCCTCGCCGCCCTCCACGTCCACGTCGGCCACCATCACCCGGGCGCCTTCCCGTGCCATCACCAGGGCCGCGGCGCGGCCGATGCCGCCGCCGGCTCCCGTGACCAATCCCGCTCGATTCAGCAGTTCACCACTCATGGCCGTTTCCTCCTGATCCTGTGAATGAATGGAGCGGGCTCAGGCTGTGATGGTCGCTCGATAGGCCCTCGGCATGCCATGGCCCGGCATGTTCATGGACAAGCTTAAGCTAGCCGATGCGTGCCGGTGGTGATGATCCTGTGACTCGCGATGCTGTCGCGGATCTAGCGCGCCTTGCGACCAATCGCCCGCAAGACAGGATGGCCTGGTTCACAGGCACTTGTAGACGCCGAAGGTCTGGCGGCCGTTGACCACGCCTGTCAAGGCCGAAACCGTGTCACCGCCCATGTCGATGGCGTTGTTCTTGGCCACGCGCTGCAGGTCGGTTTCAACGGATGCGCCACGGCGCGCCACGAACCCCACCCGATCCAGCACCTGAACCTTGGTTTGGCCAATTTCCGTGCAGGTTTTCACCCGCTCCAGCGGCAGAATCAAGACCCTGTCCGCACCGGGGTTCTTGGGGATGAAGGAACAAGCTGTCAGCAACGCGGGCAAGAGGGCGAGGAAGATCAATTTCTGTTTCATGAACGGTCATTCTCCTGATGGGACTTTGCGGGGGAGGCGGCCTCACTCCGTGCCGGAGCAGTCGGCTGTTGTCTGGCAAAAAAGGCCTGCATGGCGGCTCGGGCCTCGGCAGATTGTAACTGACGTGCAAAAGCTTGCACCTCTTGATTCAGCGCGGCATCAATGGCCGGCCGGTGGGGCGCGCGCAACAGGGCTTTGGTCTGCAGCAGCGCCTGAGGCGGCAGGCTCGCCAGTCGTTCGGCCTGTGCCTGCACGTGCGCCCGCAGTGCCTCGGCCTCAACCACGCCGTTGATCAGCCCGGACTGTGCGGCCGTCGGCGCATCCAGCGGCTCGCCGGACAACAGCATCGCGCTCGCCTGCCTGGCACCTATCGCCAAGGGCAAGAGATAGGAGGCCGCACCTTCCGGAACCAGCGCGAGGCGCGCAAACGGTAACTCGAAACGGGCCTGGGGTGCCGCCCAGGCTAGATCGCAATGCAGCAGCAGCGTGGTGCCGATGCCGACCGCCACGCCGGGCACCGCGGCCAGCAGCGGTTTGGGGAAGCGACTGATGGCATGCAGAAAGCGAATGACCGGGCTGTCGGCGCCCATCGGGGGATTTTTCAGGAAATCCTGCAGGTCGTTGCCGGCGGTGAAGCAATTTCCCGCGCCCGTCAGGATCACGGCGCGCACATCCGGGTCGGCATCGGCGGCTGCCAGACCCTCGACCAGCGCCGTATACATGGCATGGGTCAGCGCGTTGCGCTTCTCGGGCCGGTTGAACACGAGCGTCCAGACCGGCCCGGTGCGCTCAATGAGAATGTCCGTGTTCATGATGAGAGCACTTCCGGTTCGGGGCGGTGGGCGTATCCGCCGGGTTTGAAGGGGGCTCCACGTAACGCTTGGGATCGTAGGGCATGCGATGCACCACCCAGGCCTGGGGTTCGGGTTGCAGGGTCACGTGTTGGATCTCGAAGCGCTCGGCCAGCAGTTGCCGCAAGCCCCCCAGCAAGCTCGGCCATTCCCCCAGGGTATCCATGTCGACATGGGCGGACAGGGCGATGTGCCCGCTGGACAGCGTCCAGATGTGCAGGTCGTGGATGCCGCGCACGCCGGGGACTGCGGCCATGGCACGTCCCACGAGCGCCAGATCCAGGTGGCCTGGCACCCCTTCCATGACGATCTGCAAACCCTCGCGCAGCACGCGCATGCTGCCCGCCAGCAGCAGGGCGCAGATCACCAGCGTCAGCAGGGGGTCGATGCGCATCCAGCCCGTGGCCAGGATCACCAGTCCCGAGAGCAGGGCCGCGACCGAGCCCAGCGCATCGCCTGCCACGTGCAACACGGCAGCGCGGACGTTCAGGGTCCGTTGCCCACGCAGCAGCAAGGCCAGCACGCCCAGGTTGAAGGCCAGGCCCACGGCCGCCACCAGCAACACCATGCCACCCGCCACCGGTTCCGGCGCTTGCAAGCGGCGCAAGGCCCCGAACAGCAGCGCCAGCGCCAGGATCAGCATGATGAGCGCGTTGGCCAGCGCGGCCACCACCTCGGCGCGCCCGAAACCATAGGAATGCTGCAGGCTGGCAGGCCGGCGCGCCATCCGGGCCGCAATGGCGGCCAGGATCAGTGCCCCGGCGTCGGTGACCATATGGCCCGCATCGCCCATCAGCGCCAGGGAATTGCCCCAATAGCCGACGCCGGCCTCGACGGCGGCGAAGGCCAGGGTGAGTCCGGTGGCCCAGTTCAGATTCTGGGAACCCGCTTCGCCGTGATCATGGCCATCATGAGCGTGGGCGTGCGCCAAGGTCGTTACTCCGCCGCGCGCCAGTCGCCGGACTGGCCGCCACTTTTTTCCAGCAGACGGATGCCGTCGATGACCATGCCCCGCTCCAGGCTCTTGCACATGTCGTAAACCGTCAGCAAGGCGACCTGCACCGCCATCAGCGCCTCCATCTCGACCCCGGTGGGCGCAGTGGTCTGGGTGACGGCCTCGCAATGCACGCCGGCATCGTTCAGTTCCAGGCGCACCGCCACATGGGTCAGCGGCAGCGGGTGACACAGCGGGATCAGCTCGGCCGTGCGCTTGGCGGCCATGATGCCGGCGAGCTGCGCGATGGCCAGCACGTCGCCCTTGGGGGTCGCGCCCTGGGCGAGGGCGGCGCGGGTTTGGGCATTCAGGCGGATATGGCCTTCGGCGACTGCGCGCCGGACGGTGGCGGGCTTGTGGCCGACATCCACCATGTGGGCGTTGCCCTGGGCATCAAAATGGCTGGAACTGTTCATTGACGGCATCGTTTCCGCGGCAACATCGGGATTAACATAGCATGCTCGACAGGCAGGCGAGTGGCGGGGGCAACGATGATTAGAGTGCGGTTTTTCGCCAGTCTGCGCGAGCGGATGGGCCAGGAAATGCGGCTGTTGCCGGCCGGACCGTGCACGGTGCGCGAGGTCTGGGATCTGGCCACCGACCAGGCTCAGCCGCCCACGCATCTGTTGGCGGCCGTCAATCTGGAATATGCCGATTTCGATGCACCTGTCGCCGATGGCGACGAGGTGGCTT
Source organism: Candidatus Macondimonas sp. (assembly GCA_049682735.1). Lineage (GTDB taxonomy): Bacteria > Pseudomonadota > Gammaproteobacteria > UBA5335 > UBA5335 > Macondimonas. The sequence goes on from JBAUIG010000108.1 coordinate 3,342, forward strand.
TCTTTCCGCCGGTGACCGGGGGTGCGGCGTGATCGTTGGGCTGCGCACGGAACCCTTCGTGCCCTGGTCGTTGCTGGCCGAAGCCGAACAGGCGCTGAGTCCGGCAGATCGGGAGGGCTGCGGCGCGAGCAGCGTTTTCGTGGGCACCATGCGTGCCGACAGTGGGACGGCGCCGGTACTGCGCATGCACCTGGAGCACTACCCGGGGATGACGGAACGCATGCTGGCGCGCATGGCCGATGAGGCGCGCAGCCGCTGGCCGCTGCGCCAAGTGGTGCTGGTGCATCGGGTCGGCTGGGTCGCGCCGGGGGAAACGCTGGTGGTGGCTGCGGCCTGGTCTGCCCATCGTGCCGAGGCCTTTGCCGCCTGCCGCTATCTGGTTGAAACCGCCAAGCACCAAGCGCCGTTCTGGAAGCGGGAATGCCGCGCCGATGGCACAAGCGCCTGGGTGACGGCCAACACCCCCGCCCCAGCGGAATGAACCCCCCGCGCCCGATGGGCACGGGGGCGCCGCGTCAGGACTTGGCCTTGGCCCGTTCGATGCCCGCAAGGATCTCGGCTTCGGCGGCGTCCAGATCCTGCCAGCCTTCGACCTTCACCCATTTGCCTTTTTCCAGGTCCTTGTAGTGCTCGAAGAAATGGGTGATCTGGCGCAGGGTCAACTCGGGCAGGTCGTCGGTACTCTGGATTTTGCTGTAGAGGCCGCCGGAGGTCTTGTCCACGGGCACCGCCAACACCTTTTGATCCTGTCCGGCTTCATCGCTCATGCTCAGCACGCCGATGGGGCGGCATTTGATGACACAGCCCGGCACCAGCGGGAACGGTGTGATCACCAGCACATCCACCGGATCGCCGTCATCGGCCAGGGTATGGGGGATGTAGCCATAATTGCAGGGGTAATGCATGGCGGTGGACATGAGCCGGTCCACGAACAGGGCGCCGCTGTCCTTGTCCACTTCGTACTTGACCGGATCGCCGCGCATGGGAATTTCAATGAGGACGTTGACCGACTTGGGGACATCGTCGCCGGCGGAAATACGATCCAGATTCATGGTGTAAGGGCTCCATTGAGGGAATTCGGAAAATCCGGGCAGGGCGTTCAAGGGCCCGGACCCGGGGCGGGGCGCGCCATTATATACTGCCGTCCGCATCCCGATAGCCGCCTGAATTGACGCGACCCGCGCCCGACAGGTACTTTATCGCTCTTTGGTTTTCTGGCAACAGGGACGCTGCCGCGCGGTGGCGCGACGAGAGGACATTCATGCGCATCGTGCTGTTGGGCGCCCCCGGATCGGGCAAAGGCACCCAGGCCAAGCTGTTGGTCGAACGTTTCAGTGTCCCGCAGATTTCCACCGGGGATCTGTTGCGGGC
>JBAUIG010000109.1:0-2774 GCA_049682735.1 Candidatus Macondimonas sp.
TCATCCAGGTGAAGGTTTGCAGGCCGATGTGAGGATGCGGCCCCACGCGCAAGCCCTGCCCCGCCCCGTAAGTCACCGGCCCCGCCTGATCCAGGAAACACCAGGCGCTAACCATGCGCCGCTGGCGGCTGGGCAAGGCGCGGCGGATGGTGAAGTCCTTGCCGATGACGGAGGCGCGCGCCGGAATGCGCTCCAGCACCGGGGCACCAGCGGCGGGCGGGCAATCCCTGGAAGCAGAAGCCTGGGATTGCGGTTCCAGATCACTCATGGCGCCGACCTCGCGGGTGGGATTAAAGGAAAACGTGAAGGGGTCCGCAAAGCGCTTGGCGGAACCCGCGGCATTGGCGCCGTTGATGGCGCGACACGCTCACGCCGAAGACATCACGCCGCCCAATCAGGACTTCGCCAACTGGCGCGTCCAGGCGGCCAGCGCAGCAAGCATCTTGCCAATGAACTCGCGGGTCGGTTCATGGATCAGTTGGCCTTGTGCATCGAAACGCTCGTGGGCGGCGCCGATCATCACTTCCGGCTTGTTGAGCGGATGCACATCGAGGAAAACCAGCACTTGGCGCAGATGGTACTGCGCCCGCGCCGTGCCGATGGCGCCGGGGCTGGCGCCCATGATGGCCGCCGGCTTGCCCGCAAAGGGTTGCTCGGGCGGGCGCGAGGCCCAGTCGATGGCATTCTTGAGTACGCCCGGAATGGAATAGTTGTATTCCGGGGTCACGAAGAGCAGCGCATCAGCCGCACGAATCTGCTCGCGAAAGCGCTCCACAGCGGCGGGGAAACCCTCGGCGCGCAGATCCTCGTTGTACAAGGGCAAATCGGCGATATCCGCAATCGTGATGCGCATCCCGGCGTCCGGTGCCAAGGCCTGCGCAACGCGCAATGCCGCCGCGTTGTAGGACGCCTGGCGCAGGCTGCCGCAAATACCCAATACATTCAGGGGTGTGGTCATGTGGCTCTCCTCAACAAAGTGGATCGATCAACGCCGCGCATCGAAAGCCAGGCGGCCCGGCCCATGCGCAGCGGCAAACAGCAGCCCGCCGATGAGGGCGGTGTTTTTCCAGAAATGCAGCGACTGCTGATAGGTGGTCATCGGATCGGTTTCCATCCAATAGCCGTGGAAAATGGGTGTGGCGAGCGCCGTGAAGGCCGCCAGCGCCAAGGCAACCCAGCGCGTCTGCCAGCCAAGCAGCAACAGCGCGCCTCCCACCAGCTCGACCAGCGCGGCCGGCCACACCAAGAGCCCGGCCAGCGGCATGCCATGGGCTTGCATGTAGCCGGCCGTGCCGCCGATGTCACCAAACTTGGCGGCGCCCGCACCAATGAACAAGGGCGCAATCAGCACCCGACCCACCACCGGCAGGTAATCGGCAAAGGCATCACGGGATGGCGAATTCATGCATGGAGCTCCACAGGTGTCCGCCGGGACCGGCGATGGGGTAACTTTAGGCGATGTGTAAGCTCCCGACAGCGCCGCTTGAACGAACGCGCCGTTCGCCATGGCCGAACGCCGCAGCGCGCCCATGAAATACAGCCTGGATGACATCCGGACTTTCCTCGCCGTCGTGGAAAGCGGCAGCATCAGCGGCGCGGCCCTGCGTCTGGAGCTGACCAAGTCCGTGGTGAGCCAGCGCGTCACGCATCTGGAAGCCGCCCTCGGCGTCGAGTTGCTGCACCGCTCCAGCCGGGGCGTGACGCCCACCGACCGGGGTCGGTTGTTCCACGAGCAGGCCTGTGATGCCATCGCGCAACTGGAACAGGCCGCCGAGGCGGTCGCCGAGGACGAGACCGCGCTTGGCGGCCTGCTGCGCATCAGCGCGCCCATGACCTTCGGCACGCGCTACTTGGGGCCGCTGTTGTTCGCCTTCATGCAGGCCCACCCACGTCTGGAACTGGCGCTGGATTTGACCGACCGGCTGGTGGACGTGGCGGCTGAGGGCTACGATCTCGCCATCCGCATCACCCAGATGCCGGACGATGCGCTGCTGGTGGCGACCAGGCTGGCGGACAGCCGGCGCGTGGTGTGCTGCAGTCCGGACTATGCGCGGCACCACGGCGTGCCGCAAACGCTGGATGAGATTCCCGCCCATGCCGGCATTGGCTACGCGCTCAAAACAGCCACCCAGCTCTGGCGCTTTCCCCCCGCCCGACATGGGGAGCCGACCCGGACCGTCACGCCGCGCCAGCGCATCCTCACCAACAACGGCGAGGCCATGCGCGATGCCGCCGTGGCGGGCCTGGGATTGGTGATGTTGCCGTTGTTCATCGTCGCGGACGATCTGCGCGCCGGCCGCCTGATGCAGGTCTTGGCGAATGAACGGCCCGAGCCGGACACGATCTATGCGGTTTATCCCCAGCGCCGTCACCGCTTGCGCCGCTTGAGCGCCCTGGTGGCACACTTGCGCGCCGGACTCGCCGGCGTTGCGCCGTGGGAGCACGATTGCCCCATCCCTTAGGGCAGTGGCAGGCGTGTCCCCGCCACTGCTCAGCCCTGCAGTTGCCGGCTGGCGCGGCGATGCCGTTCGATCAGCGGCGGCAGATCGACCCCCAGCAGCCGGCCGTGCTCGACCACCACCCGGCCATTGATGATCGACAGCCAGGCGCTGGCCGGCGCGCACGTCAGCAGGCTTGCGACCGGGTCCGACTGGCCGCCGGCATGCTGCAGATCATCAATCCGGAACGCGACCAGATCGGCGGCCTTGCCGGCCTCCAGGCTGCCGAGATCGTCGCGGCCCAGGATCGCCGCACCGCCGCGGGTCGCCAGTCGC
>JBAUIG010000110.1:0-16180 GCA_049682735.1 Candidatus Macondimonas sp.
GCGGTGAGCCCAGCGCGCACCTGCCGCCCACTGCTTTTGTGAATTTTTTGCAGAACCACGATCAGATTGGCAACCGCGCCTTGGGAGAGCGGCTGACCCAGTTGGCCCCCGCGCCGCGGCTGCGCGCGCTTACTGAAATCCTGCTTCTGGCACCCAGCCCGCCCTTGCTGTTCATGGGCCAGGAATGGGGCAGCCAACGACCTTTCCTGTTTTTCTGTGATTTTGCCGGCGAATTGGGGGCGGCAGTGAGTGACGGGCGACGCAAGGAATTCGCCGCTTTCCCGGCCTTCGCCGACGCCGCGGTGCGTGCGCGCATCCCGGACCCGACCAGTCCGGAGACCTTTGCGGCCAGCCGTCTGGATTGGTCGGAAAGCCATCATGCAGAAAATCAGCAATGGCTGGCGCTGCATCGGCAACTGCTGGCGCTGCGCGCGCGCCATATCGCCCCATTACTGGCGCTTGATGGCCCACCGAGCGCGGAGGCTCAGATCAGTAGTTCCTTGCTGCGCGCGTGCTGGCGCTGGCCAGACGCGGTGACGCTGACGCTGGTGGCCAATGGGGGAGACAACCCGGTTGCTTTTCCGTCGATGATTACTGGCGCCCAGATGATTTATCACAGCGTTACTGTTGATATCGAGAGCGACAGGCTACCCCCTTGGAGCGTTATTTGGTGGCGAACCGGAGCGGAGCATTGACGATGCATTATCTCTATCGACCGACAGCGACATATCGTTTGCAAATGCATGCCGGATTCACCTTCGCCGATGCCGCTGCCCAGGTTCCTTATCTTGCAGCCCTGGGTATTTCCCATGTCTACCTCTCCCCAGTCTTGCGGGCACGCCCGGGAAGCACCCACGGCTATGATGTGGTGAATCATGGGGAGATCAATCCGGAACTGGGCGGCATGGCCGGCTTGGAGGCCTTGGTCAGCACGCTTCAGGCCCATGGCATGGGTCAGATCTGGGACATCGTGCCCAACCACATGGGTGTGATGGGAGATGACAATCCCTGGTGGTTGTCGGTATTGGAAAACGGTCCGGCCTCGCCCTGGGCCAATTTTTTCGACATCGACTGGCATCCCCTCAAGCGCGAACTCCATGGCAAGGTGCTGGTTCCGATTCTGGGTGGCCCCTATGGCGAAATCCTGGCCCGAGGCGAGCTGGTACTGCGATTTGATGCCGCCGCCGGCAGTTTTTCAGTGCATTATTTCGAACACCGCTTCCCGCTGGATCCGTCCACCTATCCGCGGATTCTGGGCCTGGATCTCGACGCCTTGCGCCAGCGATTGGGCGCCAATCATCCGGATCTGCTGGAACTGGAAAGCCTGATCACGGCCTTCGGGCATCTGCCGGCGCGTTCGCGGATGCAGCCAGAGGCGGTTCGCGAACGGGAACGCGACAAGGAAATCCACAAGCGCGCCTTGGCCGCACTGGTCGCCCGCAACCCCGCCATCTCGGGTCATATCGCTCATCAAGGCGCGACAGTGAACGCCCGTTGCGCCGAATTGGCTGCGCCAGATGGCCTGCATGACCTGCTGGAACAACAACCCTGGCGGTTGGCGTTCTGGCGCGTGGCCGTGGATGAGATCAATTACCGGCGGTTTTTCGACATCAACGAACTGGCGGGCTTGCGCATGGAGCATGCGGAGGTGTTCGATGCCACCCACGCGCTGGTGCTGGAGCAGGTTCGACTGGGCCGGATCCACGGCCTGCGCATCGATCATCCGGATGGCCTGTATGATCCGGCCGCCTATTTCGCCCGGCTGGCGGCAGCTGGCGCCATGGCGCTGGGGCAGCCGGAAAGCTCGGAGCCCGCGGTCTACACGGTGGTGGAGAAGATTCTCGCCGACCACGAATCCCTGCGCACCGCCTGGCCTGTGCATGGCACCACGGGCTATGAATTCATTCGCCTGATGAATGGCTTGCAGGTGGATAGCGGCGGTCTTGCGAGTCTGCGCCAATGCTTTGCCGATTTTAGCAGCCGCACCGAGTCCATGAGCGAGGCGGTCTATTTCGCCAAGCGCACGCTCATGCGCAACACCCTCGCCAGCGAACTCAATGTATTGGCCAACCGGCTCGCCCGGCTGGCGGAGGTGGATCCTTTCACCCGCGACTTCACCGTGAACGCCTTGCGCGGCGCCTTGGCCGAGGTGGTGGCAGCTTTTCCGGTCTACCGGACCTATGTGGATGCTCAGGGCGCGACCGAAGATGATCGCCGCGATCTGGACTGGGCAGTGGCTCAGGCCAAGAAACGCCGGGCGCGCGAAGAAACCACCATCTACGATTTCATCCATCGGGTGTTGCGTCTGGACGTTCCCGAGGGCATGCCGGCGCTGCAACGGCTGGAGGTCCAGGATTTCGCGATGCGTTTTGCCCAGTACACAGGGCCGGTCACTGCCAAGTCGGTGGAGGACACGCTGTTCTATCGGATATTCCCGCTGGTGTCCTTGAACGAAGTGGGCAGCAACCCGGCACGTGCTGAAATCAGCGTGGCCGCTTTCCATCATCATAACCAGCGTCGCGCGCAAAGTTTCCCTCACCAGATGCTGGCTGGCACCACCCACGACACCAAGCGCAGCGAGGATGTCCGGGCACGGCTGAACGTGTTGTCCGAATGTCCCCAGGCGTTTTCCGAAAGTCTGCAGCGCTGGGCGCGTATGAACCGGCGTTATCTGACCGAGGTGGATGGCGCGCGCATGCCCAGCGCTCACCATGAATATCTGCTCTATCAAACCCTGGTCGGTACCTGGCCCGGCGATGCCAAGGCGAGTGAGCCGGATTATGCCGATCGCATGGTTGCCTACATGCAAAAGGCCGCGCGCGAAGGCAAGGAGCAAAGCTCCTGGTTTTCACCTGATCCGACCTATGAGGCGGCGCTGGAGCGCTTCGTAAGGGGGATTCTGGAATCCGGGGCCAACAATCCGTTCCCCGAGGATCTCGCCCGCTTCGTCGCGCCCCTGACCCCATTCGGACTATGGAACAGCCTGTCCCAAAGCGCGCTCCAGTTGACCGTGCCCGGTATGCCGGACATCTATCAGGGCACCGAGCTTGAGACCCTGACCCTGGTGGACCCGGACAATCGCCGCCCGGTGGATTATGAAAAACGTCAGCAGGCCTTGGCGCATTTACAGGGTATTGCCGATCTCCAAGAACGTTGGGCGGCGGTGGTGGCGGATCCCGCCGGCGGGATGCTGAAGCTTAATTTGATCCAGACAGTGTTGAACCTGCGTCGCCAGGATCCGGAACTGTTTCAACGTGGCAGCTATCTGCCGCTCACGGTGATGGGTCCGGCGGCAGACCATGTGTGCGCCTTCGCCCGGCTCTGCGAGGGTCGCGCCGTGGTGGTGCTTGCGCCACGCCTGCTCCATACCTTGTGCGCAGGTGATGCGACGCGCTTGACCAGTGCGCTATGGGCAGGCACGCAACTGAAGACGGATGCTGTTCTGCCTACCGGCCCTTGGCGCGATCTGCTGACGGGCCAAGTATGGCCTGCTCTTGCGGATGAGGATCTCACCGGCATATTCGCCCAGGCACCCTTGGCCCTGTTGGTCAGCGGCGGGTGAACTGTTTGTCGAAACACCCACGCTGCCTGCCTCTGGATGCTGGTTGCACGCGGGAGAAGATTGTTGGGTTGATCCGGCTGGAAGGCAGACTGCTGGGGTATCGCACCGACCCGCGTTGTCATGCACGCCATGCGCCAGCGAGCATCGGTCGCACCATGGTCAATCAGCACATATGAACACCTTCATGGCGCATTTCCGCTTTCTGGGGAACCCTTGGCGATGATCGCGTTCCAAACTTTCGCAGGTATTACGCCATGCTTCGCCATGGGATCACCAAGATCAATATGATTTTTTTTACAAGGCGGCATGATCAACGCTGATGGGTCTGATGACTCATCCTTTATTTTTTCGGTTCAGTCAAGCGACAAGTTGTCATCAGCGAAGCATGGACCACGCGATGCAAGCGATAGAGATGGCCTTCTAAACATAAAAGGCATTTCTCCGGGGTTCCTGCCCGCCGCACTTATACTGCCAGACAGGAAGACTTTATGAAAAAAACCAGACCCACGCCGCAAATTCCGGAGAGTCCCTTACTTACTGACCATGACATCTATCTATTCCGGGAAGGTGCGCATACCCGTCTCTATGAGAAGCTGGGGGCTCATCCATGTCGCATTGATGGCATTGATGGTTTCCAGTTTTCACTCTGGGCGCCGAATGCCAAGGCAGTTTCGGTCATTGGGGAATTCAATTCCTGGGACAAGCAAGCCAATTCCCTGCACCTGCGGGAGGATGGTTCCGGCATTTGGCAAGGGGTTGTTGCAAACATTTCTCCCGGAATGTCCTACAAATTTCACATCCAGTCCCGTTTCAATGATTATGTCGTCGACAAAGCGGATCCCTTTGCCTTGCGTAGTGAACAACCGCCACAGACCGCGTCGCAATTGTGGACTCTGGACTACGCATGGCAGGATGCAGAGTGGATGAGTCGGCGGCGCAATGCCAATGCGCTGGATGCGCCGATTTCGGTATACGAGGTGCATTTGGGTTCATGGCGCCGCATCCCGGAAGAGGACAATCGTTCACTCAGCTATCGTGAAATGGCGCCCTTATTGGCCGAGCATGTGAAGATGCTTGGTTTTACCCATGTCGAACTGTTGCCGATCACGGAACATCCGTTTTATGGCTCCTGGGGTTATCAGACCACGGCTTATTTCGCGCCGACCGCCCGCTACGGTACACCCCAGGATTTCATGTATCTCGTTGACTATCTGCATCAGGCCGGCATCGGTGTGATCCTGGATTGGGTGCCATCTCATTTTCCCAGCGATGAGCACGGCCTGTCCTATTTCGATGGCACCCATCTGTTCGAGCATGCCGATCCGCGTCAGGGTTTCCACCCGGAATGGAACAGCGCCATCTTCAATTACGGCCGCAATGAAGTGCGCTCATTTCTACTTTCCAGTGCGCTGTTCTGGCTGGATAAATACCATATCGATGGTCTGCGGGTGGATGCCGTGGCGTCCATGCTGTATCTCGACTATGGCCGCAAGGAAGGGGAATGGATTCCCAATGTGCATGGGGGTCGGGAAAACCTTGATGCCATGCAATTCTTGCGCAAGCTCAATGAGGCTGTTTATCAGGATCATCCGGATACGCAAACCATTGCGGAAGAGTCCACTGCGTGGCCGATGGTCTCGCGACCAACCTATGCTGGCGGTCTCGGCTTCGGCATGAAATGGAACATGGGCTGGATGCACGACACGCTCAAGTATTTCCAACAGGATCCTATCCATCGCCGTTACCATCATGGTCAGATTTCGTTCAGTATCTGGTATGCCTTCACCGATAATTTCCTGTTGCCTCTTTCACACGATGAAGTCGTGCATGGCAAGGGCGCGCTGATCGGCAAGATGCCGGGGGACGAGTGGCAACAGTTTGCCAATCTGCGCCTGCTGTATGGCTATATGTGGGCGCATCCCGGCAAGAAGCTTCTGTTCATGGGCAGCGAATTCGGACAGCGGCGCGAGTGGCAACACGAGGAAAGCCTTGAATGGCACGTGGTGCAATACCCCTTGCATGGAGGCGTGCAGCGTTGGGTCGCTGATCTTAATCGTTGCTATCGGACACTTCCCGCGCTACACGATCTGGATTTCAGCGGAGAGGGTTTTTCCTGGGTGGATTCCCAGGATTGGGAAAAATCGATCTTGAGCTTCCTGCGCCATGGGAAGAGTCCAAAAGACACCGTCCTGGTGGTCTGCAATTTCACGCCAGTGCCACGTTTCAATTATCAGGTGGGTGTTCCACATGGCGGGGAGTGGCAGGAAGTTCTAAACAGTGATGCGGCGATCTATGGCGGCAGCAATGTCGGTAATTTTGGCATGCTCGAAGCGGCGCCGATTGCCATGCAAGGCCACTTCCATTCCCTGTCTTTGGTCTTGCCGCCGCTCGCCGTGCTCTATTTGAAACCCATTTCTGCAAGCTGAAGGAGGCTCACAATGCCGGAAACCGGAATGGGTGATGGGCGCGCGCGCGTTGTCATTGAAGGCGTCACGCCGGAAGTGGATAGCGGCCGCTTTGCCATCAAGCGGGTGATCGGTGAGAGCGTGCAGGTCGAGGCATCCATTTTCTGTGATGGACATGATGTGCTGAGCGCGATTCTGCGTCATCGCCAGCGCGGCGCGCCCGTATGGCAGGAAACAGCCATGCAGGCGCTCGGCAATGACCGCTGGCGGGCGGCTTTCGAGGTCGATGAACTGGGCACTTACGAATACACCTTAAGCGGGTGGGTGGATCATTTCCTGACCTGGCGTCACGATTTCCTGCGACGCGAAGACGCACAGGATATTGCCATCGCCCTGCAAATGGGCGTCGACCTGATCGACGCTGCTGCACAACGGGCGCCGGGGCCGCAACGCAAGCGGCTGGTCGACTATGCCAAAACTTTGCGTAGTGCAGGCGCCCCGGCCGAAGGGCGCGCCATCGCGGTAGATCCCGAACTGGCGCAACTGATGGCTTGCCATGCGGAACGCCGATATATCACGGAATATGATCGCATCCTGCGCGTAACGGTCGACCCGGTTCAGGCGCGCTTTTCAAGTTGGTATGAGCTTTTTCCGCGTTCCTGCACCACTGCCGAGCTACCGCATGGCAATTTTGCCACCTGCGAAACCCACCTGCCATACATTGCCAGCATGGGATTCGACGTGCTTTATCTGCCCCCCATTCATCCGATTGGGATCAGTTTCCGCAAAGGACGCAATAATGCCCTCACCGCCGGGCCGGATGATCCGGGCTCGCCCTGGGCGATCGGCGCCCCCGATGGCGGTCACAAGAGCATCCATGCGCAGTTGGGCACTTTGGCCGATTTTCAACGCTTCATTTTGCGTGCCAGCGAGCACGGCATAGCGCTGGCCATGGACATTGCATTCCAGTGTTCGCCGGACCATCCCTATGTGCGCGAGCATCCGGCCTGGTTTCGGCATCGTCCGGATGGCACGGTGCAATACGCGGAAAACCCCCCCAAGAAATATCAGGACATCTATCCCTTCGATTTTGAAAGCGAGGATTGGGCAGGCCTGTGGGCGGAATTGAAAAGCATCATAGACTTCTGGATCGAGCAGGGCGTGCGCATTTTCCGCGTCGATAACCCGCACACCAAGCCTTTTCCCATGTGGGAGCATTTCATCAGCGTAATCAAGCAGGATCACCCGGAGGTGATTTTCCTGGCAGAAGCCTTTACCCGGCCGCGCGTCATGCATCGCCTGGCCAAGGTCGGTTTTACCCAGTCCTATACCTATTTCACCTGGCGCAACACCAAGCGCGAGCTGATCGAATACTTCACTGAATTGACCCAGGATGATTCACGGGAATATTTCCGGCCCAATCTATGGCCCAATACGCCGGATATCCTGAGTGAATTTCTGCAGTACGGGGGGCGCCCAGCCTTCATGCTGCGCACTGGCCTAGCGGCTACCCTGGGCGCAAATTACGGAATTTATGGCCCGCCTTGTGAGCTTATGGTGAACCAGGCGCGCGAACCGGGCAGCGAGGAATACCTGGATTCAGAAAAATACCAGGTGCGCCACTGGGACTTGCAGCGGCCGGATAGTCTCAGGGGATATTTCGCTCGCCTGAACCGGATTCGCAAGGAGAATCCGGCTTTGCAGCGTGATTGGAATCTGCGTTTTCATGAAGTCGATAACGAACTTCTGCTGTGCTACAGCAAGTCTTTTGAGGCTGCGTCAGGGGAACTCAACACACTCGTTATGGTTGCCAATCTCGATCCGCACAATATCCAGTCCGGCTGGATCGACCTGCCTCTGGCGGCATTCGGAATCGAAGCCGATAGCGGCTATCAGGCGCACGATCTGCTTTCCGATGCGCGCTATATATGGCAGGGTCCCAGAAATTTCGTGAGCCTGGATCCTGCCATCTCCCCACTTCACATTCTGCGGCTGCGCCGGCGCCTGCGCAGCGAACACGATTTCGATTACTACCTGTAAACGGAGCAGCCCATCCATGGAATCAGGAATAATCATGCCCGAGAGTCCCAAGCGCGATGCAAGGGTGGATTGGTGGGACGACCCGCTGTGGTACAAGGATGCCGTCATCTATGAACTGCATGTCAAGGCGTTTTTCGACAGCGATAACAATGGCGTTGGCGATTTTCGTGGATTGACCAAAAAACTCGATTATCTTCAGGAACTTGGCGTCAATACCTTATGGCTGTTGCCATTCTATCCATCACCCTTCAGGGATGACGGCTACGACATCTCCGACTACCACAACGTTGATCCTAAATACGGGACACGTGCCGATTTCAAGAATTTCGTGCGCGAAGCTCACCGGCGCCGGCTGAAGATCATCACCGAACTGGTCATCAATCACACCTCTGATCAGCACCCATGGTTTCAAGCTGCTCGCAAGGCACCCCCCGGTTCCTCCAAACGCAATTTTTATGTATGGAGTGACACGGACAAGAAATTTGCGGATACACGCATCATCTTTACCGACACCGAAAAATCCAACTGGGCTTGGGATGATGTTGCGCAAGCCTATTATTGGCACCGCTTCTTTTCACACCAGCCAGATCTGAATCACAATAATCCGGCCGTGGTCGATGCAGTGATCCGGGTCATGCGATTCTGGTTGGATATGGGCGTGGATGGCCTGCGACTGGATGCTATTCCCTATCTGTGCGTGCGGGAAGGGACCAGCAATGAGAATCTGCCGGAAACTCATGAAGTCATCAAGAAAATCCGGGCGGTGATTGACGCGAACTATCCCAATCGAATGTTGCTGGCTGAAGCCAATCAGTGGCCCGAGGATGTGCGGGAATATTTTGGCGAGGGCGATGAATGTCATATGGCCTATCATTTCCCGCTGATGCCACGCCTGTACATGGCGATTGCACAGGAGGACCGCCATCCCATCGTCGATATCATGGCCCAGACGCCGGAGATCCCGGACTCCTGTCAATGGGCCATTTTCCTGCGCAATCATGATGAGCTGACACTCGAAATGGTTACCAGCCGCGAACGGGATTACATGTACAGCATGTATGCCGTTGATCCGCTGATGCGGGTCAATGTGGGTATTCGTCGTCGCCTGGCGCCGCTCATGGAAAACAATCGCGAAAAGATCGAACTGATCAACTTCTTGCTGATGACCATGCCGGGCTCGCCCATTCTCTACTATGGCGATGAGATCGGCATGGGTGACAATTTTTATCTTGGTGACCGCAACAGCGTGCGCACGCCCATGCAATGGAGTCCTGATCGCAATGGCGGTTTTTCTCGGGCCGATCCGCAGCGTCTGTTTCTGCCGCCCATGATGGATCCCATTTATGGGTATGAGGCGGTCAGCGTCGAAGCTCAGATGCGCAATCCATCATCGCTGTTGAACTGGACCAAACGCCTCATTGCGGCGCGCAAGAATTACCGCGCCTTTGGCAATGGCACCCTGCGACTGCTTGATCCCGGCAACCGTAAGATCCTGGCCTATGTGCGCGAATGGGAAGATGAGAAAATCCTTTGCGTGACTAATTTGTCACGTACGGCGCAGCCCGTGGAATTGAACCTTACTGACTTCAAGGGCCGCGTTCCCGTTGAATTAGTGGGTCAAGCCGCCTTCCCGCCCATCGGTGATCTGCCTTATCTTTTGACTCTGAAGGGCTATGGATATTATGCATTTCGCTTGGCAACCGATGTCGAGGCGCCCAATTGGCATCAGGATTACCTGCCTAACCGCGAATTTCCGGTGCTGGTCCTGACCGAAGGCTTCCTGACTTTCCTCAGTGGCCGGAGTATTGCCAGCGCAGTCCGCCGCGCCATCGCCAGCCGCACCCAGTCACAACTTCAACATGAAATCCTGGCCCCATATCTGCGCAGCAAACGTTGGTTTGCCGGTAAGGATCGTACCATCATCCGAATTGATATCCGTGAACAAAGCGAGTGGCGCGATGGTGGGGGCCAATGGCTGTTGACCCTGATCGAGGTACATTTCAGCGATGGGGACCCTCAGCTTTACTTCTTACCGCTGGCCATGGCGTGGGAAGATGATACCAATGAAGAAAAATTGCGCGCGCTGTTGCCTTGGACCTTGGCGAAGGTACGTGAAAAGGCGCGCATGGGCATTCTTTATAGCGGATATGGCGACAACGGATTTTGCCGCGCCTTGGTAAGGGCGATGGCGCGCGGCACAAGCGTGCCGCTGGGCGAGGGCAGTCTGCACTTCGAGGCCACCGGTGCCATTCCCGATTTGGCTGCTTTGGCTGAAGAGCCGGTTTATCACCCGGCGCTCGAACAGAGCAATATTGCGGTGTTGTTCGGCGAAAGGCTTTTTCTCAAGTGCTATGGCCGCCTGCAGCGTGGAATCAACCCAGAAGTGGAGGTCGGCTGTTTCCTCACTCAGAAGGCTGCGTACGGGCATGCGGTGCCTGTCGGTGGCTTCATGGAGTACAGATCCCCATCGGGCGAGACCATTGATCTGGCCATGCTGCAATCCTTTTTGGCGAATCAGGGCTCAGCATGGAACTATGCGGTCGACTATCTGGAACGCAGCCTCTCCGAGCCATCGCCTGCTTCCGATGACGGCGAACCCAACCAGCACGCATTCTTCATGCACCAGATGAACAATCTGGGCAAGCGTACAGCTGAGCTGCACCAAGCCTTTGGCAAGACGACGGGCGATCCGGCATTCGATCCGGAGCCTGTAGCGGCAGCAGACTTGGACCGCTGGTTCGAAGCTGTACGCCAGGACACGGTGCAGACGTTCGATCGCCTGGAGGGCCGACTTGGACAGATCCCTGAAACGCTGCAAACGACTTGCAAGACATTGCTGTCACAGCGATCGACATTATTAGAAAATCTGCACCCGCATGGGCTGACAGATAATAAGCTCATGCGCAGTCGCTATCATGGTGACTACCACCTGGGTCAGGTATTGCGGGTTCAAGACGACTTCATCATCACCGATTTTGAAGGCGAACCCGCACGCCCTCTTGCCGAGCGGCGCGCCAAGCATTCTCCGTTGCGAGACGTTGCCGGTATGTTGCGGTCCTTCAGCTATGCCGCCGCGGTCGCTGTACAGCGCAGCGCAACCGAGCGTCTGGGCGATCGGGACGGCTTGGTGCGTCAAGCCGTGGCATGGGAACAACAGACCGCCCAAGCCTTTATGGAAGGCTATTGCAGCAACATTGTGGGGTGTCCCACCTGGCCGGCCGATGAGGAGGCCATCGCGCCGCTGATGCGATTGTTTCTGATCGAGAAAGCCTTGTATGAAATCCGCTATGAGCTGGACAACCGGCCTGATTGGGTGGTCGTGCCAGTGGCAGGGCTGCTCCGCCAACTGGAAAACATTTAAATGAAATCAGCTTGTATGAAGTGCTGCAAGGCGAGTTCAGCGGCGAGGAAGTGTGAGACTGAACAGTGAACCAGGACACTGACCTGTAGCGGTGGCGGAGTGGCTAGGAGGTGAATGTCTTTTGATGGTGCTTTCGTCGCACTAATTTCGATAGAGATTTCTTTATTATGGTGCAAGAAGGTGCCCTGCTTGGGGTGCTGTGCTCCGGTGCGGCGCCGATTCTTGGCATTCCTTTTTCTTATCCGCGGGCAAAGTCAGGGGGATGAATCGATTTACCCATTGGGGAAAATAATAAAAACAAGACATTGAATCGGTGGCCATGCCGGGAAGGGCGTCATGAAAGGTGGCTGACCCTTGATTGAACCATGGCGGGGCAGAAATTACCGAATGGCATGAGTAATGCCCTTTTATGGCGCAGATCTTGCTTATTTCCCTGAGATCTATCGCATGCGCCCGGGAGTACCCATGTCCGAAAAACTGAATTTACTGTCCTTCAAGGGCAATATGCGCATCCTGCACTTGAGCTGGATCGCCTTTTTCATCTCCTTCGCGGTCTGGTTCAACCATGCCCCGCTAATGTCCACCCTGCGCCAGAATTTCGGACTGACCGATCAGGAAGTCGGCATCCTGCTGATCCTGAACGTGGCGCTGACCATTCCGGCGCGCATCGTGGTTGGCATGCTGGTGGACCGTTTCGGCCCGCGACGGATGTTCACCCTGATCCTGGTCAGTGCCGGAGTGGTCTGTTTTTCCTTCGCGCTTGCCCAGGATTTCACGCAACTGGCCGTGACCCGCTTTCTGCTGGGCTTCGTCGGTGCGGGCTTCGTGGTGGGCATTCGCATGATCGGCGAGTGGTTTCCGGCCCGCCAGACCGGCATCGCCCAGGGCATCTATGGCGGCTGGGGCAATTTCGGCTCCGCGGCCTCGGCCATGCTGTTGCCCGCGCTGGCGCTTTGGTATGGCGGCGCGAATGGCTGGCGATTCGCCATTGCGGCTACCGGTCTGGTGGCCATCGGCTATGGTCTGTTCTATTACCGATCGGTGGAAGACACTCCCAAGGGCTCCACCTACTTCAAGCCCAAGAAGATGGGCGCCATGGAAGTGACCAGTCGGGGGGATCTGCTGCTTTATCTGCTGATGAGTCTGCCTATTTATGGCGCATTGGGCTTGCTCGCCTGGAAGTTGTCACCGGCGGGCCTCAACTGGTTCGGCATGCCCCTGACGCTCGCCATTTATGCCAGCATCGCCGCAATCTATGCCTACCAGGCGTGGCACATCTATCTGGTCAATCGCGAAATGCTTTCCAAGCCGATACCCGAGCTGTTTCGCTACCGTTTCCGTCAGGTGGCGATTCTGGATCTGGCCTATCTGGTGACCTTTGGCTCTGAACTGGCGCTGGTCTCGATGCTGCCGTTGTTCTATCTCGATCAGTTTCACCTCTCACCGGTGATGGCAGGCATTCTGGCGGGGATTTATCCGGTGATGAATCTGATTGCACGGCCGGCGGGCGGTATCCTGAGCGACCGCATCGGTCGCCGCCGCAGTCTGCTGTTGCTGTTCACCGGCATCACCGGCAGCTTCCTGCTGTTGGGGCAGGTATCACCGGAGTGGCCAGTGGCGCTGGTGGTGGCCAACACCCTGCTGTGTGGCCTGTTTGCAAAGGGCGGCTCCGGGGCGGTGTTCGCCATGGTGCCGTTGATCCAGCGTCGCATGACCGGCCAGATTGCGGGGATGGCGGGGGCCTACGGCAACGTCGGCGGGCTGGTGTTCCTGACGGTGCTGTCCTTTGTCTCGCCGCAGATCTTCTTCCTGGTTATCGGCGGCGCAGCGCTGGTTGTGCTGGCGCTGGTGGCGCTGCTGCTGCTCGAACCCCGTGGAGAGACGGCGGAAATCCTGCCCGATGGCACCGTGCAGCTGATCAAGGTGGGCTGAGCAGGCGTGCCAATGAATTCTGGAAGCCTGCTGCGCCGGCCGGGACCCATCCGGGCATGAATGCGACGACCAGGAATTTGGTATCGATTGGCCAGTATTCGGATCGTGGGATCAAGATCGAGAACCAGGACAGCTATGGCGTGCTGGTGCCCGAGTCGCCCCTGCTGGAGAGCAAGGGCGTCGTCGCGGTGATGGCCGATGGGGTCAGCGGCAGTGAGGCCGGTCGCATCGCCAGCGAGACCACGGTCAAGAGCCTGTTGCACGATTACGCCTGCACCGCCGAATCCTGGACGGTGAAGACTTCGGTGGAAAAGGTGTTGCAGGCGACCAACCGCTGGCTCTGCGGCCAGGGTGGCGGGGGTCTGCGCCGCAGTTGCGCCACCACCTTGAGCGCCCTGGTGGTCAAGTCCGCCACGGCTCATCTTTTCCATATCGGCGATACCCGCATCTACCGCCTGCGCGGCAGCGAACTCAGCCAACTGACCCAGGACCACCGCATCTGGCTGTCGGAGGAGAAAAACTTCCTGACTCGGGCGCTCGGCATCGATCTGCATCTGGACATCGATTACCGTCATTTTCCGGTCGAGGTGGGCGATACCTTCATTTTCACGACCGACGGTATCCACGATTATGTCAGCGAACAGGTGCTCATCAATCAGGTCCTGACGCATGCGGCTCATCTGGATCGGGCGGCCCGGGAGATTGCCACCGCCGCCCTGCGTGCAGATAGCCCGGACAACGTGAGTTGCCAGATTGTGCGCTTCGATGGTCTGCCGCAGCTCGACGCACGGGCATGGCTGGACCGCCTGACCGAAAAGCCCTTTCCCCCTGATCTTGAGCCGGGCATGCGGCTGGACGGTTACCGCATCGTGCGCGGTCTGCATGCCAGCGCGCGCAGTGAGGTCTATCTGGCGGTGGATGAGGAAACTGGGTCTTCAGTGGTGATCAAGACTCCTTCGGTCAATCACCAGGACGACCCGGTTTATCTTGATCTTTTCAGTCATGAGGAGTGGGTTGGCAAGCGCCTGCAAAGCCCCCATGTGCTGCGGGTGATCGAACCGGCCAGGCCGCGGCAGTTTCTCTATACCGTATCGGAATATGTCGATGGCCAGACGCTGCGGCAGTGGATGCATGAACATCCTCACCCGGATCTGCAGGTGGTGCGCGATCTGGTCGGGCAGATCGCCCGTGGCCTGATGGTCTTTCACCGGCTCGAAATGATTCATCAGGATCTCAAGCCGGAAAATCTGATCATCGATCACCAAGGCACGGTGAAGATCATCGATTTCGGTTCCACCAAGATCGCCGGCGTGGAGGAAATTGCGACCCCGATCCAGCGTCTGACATTGCTAGGCACCCGATATTATACGGCCCCTGAGTATCTGCTTGGGGAGCCATGCAGCGCCCGTTCCGATCTCTTTTCCCTGGCGGTGATCACCTATGAGCTGCTGACCGGGCACCTGCCCTTCGGTGAGCGCTATGACGAAACCACGATCCGCCGCCTCCAATACACCTCGGCGCGTCAATGGGTGCCCGACCTGCCGCTATGGGTCGACTGGGCGTTGGAAAAAGCGCTGCGACGCAACGCCGCCCAGCGTCAGGAGGAGCTGTCCGAATTCCTTCACGACCTGGCCGAACCCAATGCGGCATTCCTGAGCGCCCGCCGGCCACCGCTGCTGACGCGCGCCCCGGTCGACACCTGGCGCGCCCTCTTTATCACCAGCCTGCTGGTGAATCTGGTGCTCTTGTATCTGCTCAGCCGGTTGTAGGCGGGCTGGATTGACATCGATACGGTGAGCCGGGGATGCCACGACGGACGTACTCTCTCTGGAGCAATGGTCCTGCTCGCTTGCCAATCAGTAGCTGGCCGCGACAACTACGCGAAAATGAAGCCTGCAATCTGAATTGCATCAGGTTTTAAGCTGCGAATCGCCATGGCATAAGCGGCTAATCGGTATATGTTTTTTCAATGAGTGCAGAGGCGCATCGTCCGGTACTAGGTCCGGTGAGGACGACCACATGAGCGACGGCAGGTAGCGGCTGAGAGGGGTTTTGATCGACGGCGACTATCCATAGGAGAAAGCAGCGATGATCGACAACACGACCAACGAACAACTGGAACGCAGCCTCGTGAACATCGACTGGACGGCGTATGGGCAGCCTGCCTAAACCCATCACCTATTGCCTGGGAAGATCAGGTGTTCTTTTCCTGATTGTGGACCGCTACTCTGACGGTAAGGAAACCGGCTATTCAACAACGCAAGCGATACTGTGACCACGGGCGCCACGCCGCCATGAATCTACCGCTTCATCGCCGATGTCACGTCTCGGGCGCAGCCGGCATCTAGCCCTGCGTCGGGGACGGCAGTATCTGCAGGAGATTTCCGAATCGGGAGAGCCGGACAGCTTCGGTCTGCCGCACAGGATCGGCGACCGGTTTCGCGCCATGGTGCCGGTCGCGTCTGTTCGACAACCGGGAAATCCTGTTGGCCATCAATACCGATGCAGACAACAACCGGGAATCCTGGGTAACAATCGCCCAAGCCCGCATGCTGGAGCATGGGGCGCTGACCTGCCTTTACTCGACCGAGGCGGTGCAGGTTGGTACTACGACAGCCATCGAGGCGCGCAACGGTCGAGCCGTGCGGGTTGCTGTTCCGGCGGGGGATTCGAGGCCGATGGCTAATTGCGGGGCAGTTTCCGTGTCATCAAACCGGCTGTCATCGAGCCGGTTTAATGGGCGGGAATAAACACCATCCACACTCCGGCACAGCGATCCCGTAGCTGAGCGCTGTGCCCAAGCTTGTTCAGCCATTTTCTCCCATGTGCGGGGTGTTGTTGGCGACATGGGTCTTGGCCAAGTGGCTCTTGTCCAGGAAT
>JBAUIG010000111.1:0-4254 GCA_049682735.1 Candidatus Macondimonas sp.
GTGGAGGATTACGCCCGGGCCGACATTCCCATGCTGCCGGTGACCCATGGGGTGGCGTTTACCCGGGTGCAGATCCTGCTCTACACCGTGCTGCTGGTTGCAGTGAGCCTGTTGCCCTATGTCACGCAGATGAGCGGGCCGGTGTATCTGGTCGGAGCGGTGCTATTGGGAGGAGGATTTCTCTATTACGCCCTGGCTTTGCGTTATTCCGCGCGTCCGGATTTGCCCATGCGCACCTTCGGCTACTCCATTACCTATCTGATGGCCCTGTTCGCCCTGTTGCTGGTGGATCACTACCTGCCCCGCTAAGGGCCCATGGGGGCAAATGCCCGTTAGGCGGCCAGCGTGCCGCGCAGCTTGCGCAGGGCGCTGGCCTCGATTTGGCGGATGCGTTCGGCTGAGACGCCATAGGACTCGGCCAATTCATGCAGGGTTGCCTTGGGCTCCTGGACCCAACGCCGCTGCAGAATTTCCCGGCTGCGGGCATCGAGGCCATCCAGGGCGAGGCGGAGTTGGGTCTGTGTCGTCCTCGTCCAATCCTCGGCTTCAAGGATTTCGGCGGGATCGGCCTGTTCGGCTGCCAGGAAGCGTATCGGGGCTGGGCTTGCGTGATCCTCGTCAGCTTCCGTCAACGGATCGAGTCCCAAATCCTGGCTGCTCAGACGAGCTTCCATCTCCAGCACGGTTTCAGTGGTTACACCCAGTTCACGGGCAACCGTTTCAGCCTCTTCCCGACTGAACCACCCCAGACGCTGTTTGGCACTGCGGAGATGGAAGAACAGTTTGCGCTGGGCCTTGGTGGTGGCGATCTTCACGATGCGCCAGTTGCGCAGGATGTATTCGTGCATTTCTGCCTTGATCCAGTGCACCGCAAACGACACCAGCCGCACGCCAATACCGGGGTCAAAGCGCTTTACCGCCTTCATCAGGCCAATATTGCCCTCCTGGATCAGGTCCGCCTGGGGCAATCCATAACCGCGATAGCCGCGGGCAATATGGGCCACGAAACGCAGATTGCTCAGCACCAGTTCGCGCGCGGCATCCAGGTCCTGCTCTTCCCACCAGCGCCGGGCCAGTTTCCGTTCAGCTTCGGCGCTGAGCAGAGGAAATTGGCTGATGCGCGCCATGTAGGCATCCAAGCTGTCCGTCAATACCGGCAACTCGCGATCCAGAGGCATCAGAGCGGTGGTTGATGACATGCAATCCTCCTTCTCTAGGAAACCGGGCATGGGTCTAAGCTACCTAATTTAGCACTCTTGGCTTATGAGTGCTAAGAGCCCTCAGAGTTCCCGCGCTGCCTGTGGCTCTGCTGGCTCTTTCTGAAAGCGCTGGAATAGACAGCTGGTTTTGTAGAACCTAAAATTCAATCGTAAGCGATCAAATCGCACAAGTTTTATTCAAGCGAGGAGACTGACGATGAAAATTCTCTATCAGGCAACAGCAACTGCCAGCGGTGGACGCGACGGCACGGTGAAAAGCAACAATGGAGTACTGGATCTCAAGCTTGCCATCCCCAAGGAAATGGGCGGTCCCGGTGGCGCGGTGCCCAATCCAGAGATGCTGTTCGCCGCAGGCTATGCCGCCTGTTTCGACAGCGCGCTGCAACATGTCGCCCGGCAGAAGAAACTCAAGCCCGGCGCCACTCAGGTGCAGGCAACGGTGGGCATTGGCGCGAATGAGAACGGTGGCTTCGCGCTCGCGGTCACCCTGGAGGTGACGATTCCTGGTCTGCCGCGTGATGAAGCCCAGGCATTGCTGGAGAGCGCCCATCAGGTCTGCCCCTATTCCAATGCCGTGCGGGGCAATGTGGCGGTAGAGCTGAAACTGGTTTGATTCCCCTATGCGCGTCCTTTTCCTTCACGGCGAGGGGGCTTCATCACGATACTGGAAGCTTAGTCATGAATTCCTTTTATCAGTTATCCGCCAACTTGCTGCATGGGCAATCCGTTGCCATGCAGCAGTACCATGGCAAGGTGCTGCTGGTGGTCAACACCGCCAGCCAGTGCGGCTTGACGCCGCAGTATCAGGATCTCCAGCAGCTGCATGACGAGTACGCCGATCAGGGCCTGGTGGTGTTGGGTTTTCCCTGTAATCAGTTCCGCCAGCAGGAGCCGGGTGATGCGGAAGCGATCGGCAGCTTTTGCGAGCTGAACTATGGCGTGCGCTTTCCCATGTTCGATAAAGTCGAAGTCAATGGCCCGGGCGCACATCCGATTTTTCGGTATCTGCGAGAACAACTTCCAGGCTGGTTCGGCTCTGCCATCAAATGGAATTTCACCAAATTCCTGATTGGTCGTGACGGTGTGCCCATTCGCCGCTTTGCACCGATCACCCGCAAGGCAAAAATGGCGCCTGCAATCCAGCGGGCGCTGACGGCACCTGCGGAATGGGTCAGCACAAAGACTTCTGCATGATTCTCAGGAGGCTAACACCATGAACTATCGGCAACTGGGGAATTCCGGCCTGTTGGTGTCGGAGCTTTGTCTGGGCGCCATGAGCTTCGGCAATCAGGGTTATTGGGAGGTGGTCGGTGGCCTGGGCGATGCCGAGGCCCAGCGACTGGTCGATATAGCGCTCGACGCC
Source organism: Candidatus Macondimonas sp. (assembly GCA_049682735.1). GTDB lineage: Bacteria > Pseudomonadota > Gammaproteobacteria > UBA5335 > UBA5335 > Macondimonas. The sequence continues at coordinate 2,584 of JBAUIG010000111.1, forward strand.
GGGATCAACTTCTTCGATACAGCGGACGTCTACTCCCATGGGCAGTCGGAGGAGATACTTGGCCGCGCCCTCAAGGCACGGCGCCGCGAGGTGGTGCTGGCCACCAAGGTGCGCGGCCGCATGAGTCCCGAGATCAACGACGTGGGGCTGAGCCGCCATCACCTGATACGGAGTTGCGAGGCCAGTCTGCAGCGCCTGGGGACCGATTACATCGACCTCTACATCGTGCACAGCTTCGATTTCGTCACCCCGCTTGAGGAGACGTTATCAACACTGAACGATCTGGTGAGGCAGGGGAAGGTGCGTTATCTCGGCTGCTCGAATTTTGCCGCTTGGCAATTGATGAAAGCGCTTGCAGTGGCCGAAAAGCATCATTGGGAGAAGTTCGTCTCGCTCCAGGCGCTCTATTCTCTGGTTGCCCGCGATGTCGAAACCGAACTGATGCCGCTGTGCCAGGATCAGCGACTCGGTCTGACCCCCTGGTCACCGCTCGCGGGCGGCTTTTTGACGGGCAAGTTCCGCCGGGGCGAAAAGGGTCCTGCCGATGCGCGTCGCAGCAAGGAGCAACACAACTTCATTCAGGTGGATGAAGACAAGGGCTTCCGCATTCTGGACGAAGTGCAGCGCATTGCGCAGGCGCGCGGGGTGAGTGTTGCTCAGGTGGCGCTCAATTATCTGTTGCGCAAGCCGGCAGTGAGCGCTGTGCTGGTGGGCGCCACCAAGCCGGAGCAGCTGCAGGACAACCTCAAGGCCACCAGTTGGGCCCTTGAGGAAGCGGAAGTGAAGGCGCTCGACGCCGTCAGCCAACCTGGGCGCCCCTATCCGCACTGGATGCTCGATTTCACCCGTGGCGACCGCACTTCGTCCCAGATGTTGTAAGGTCACGACACAATTCAGGGCGCAGAGGGCATGGTGACCGATCGACAAAGAAAAACACCCGTGATGGGTGGAACAGGATTCCCCCCGCCGGCGGACGCGCGGGCGGTGGAGCTGGATGCCCAGCTCTGCTTCCCGCTGTATGCCGCGTCCAGACTGTTGACACGGCAGTACCAGCCGCTGCTGGAACGATTCGGCCTCACTTACCCGCAATATGTGGTGCTGATGGTGTTATGGGAACGCGCGCCGCGCACGGTCGGCGAGATTGGCGAACGGGCATTGCTCAATTCCAATACGCTGACGCCCTTGCTCAAGCGGCTCGAAGCGCAGGGTCTGATCCGCCGCCAGCGCGCGGTGAGTGACGAGCGGGTGGTGGAGGTGCATCTCACCGAGCGCGGCGTGCTGCTGCAGGCGGAATGCGCCTGCGTCCAAGATGCATTACGCGAACAGGTTGCCATGGACCCGGAAAAACTCCATGCGCTCAAAGCGGGGCTGGATGAGTTTCTGGCACATCTGCGACACCTGGAGAAAACAACCAGCTGCGGGTGATGCCCTTCATGAATCTTGGCCTTATGGCGGAGCGCGGTGCAATCTGAAGATACGCAGCGTTTTGATGGCCTTCTTTTCCGCTCTCGAACAGCCTTCATCCAGGCCGCAGGGTCGATTCACTTGGATGATGCGATCGTTCGGTTCGAAAATTCATCAAGGCAATGAACCTGCCAGCAGGACCTTTCTGTCCTGATCAGGCTGCCATCTGCCGACACGATTCGGCGCAGCGACGGCAGGCTTCAACGC
>JBAUIG010000112.1:0-3285 GCA_049682735.1 Candidatus Macondimonas sp.
GTGTTGGCGCATGGTTTCATTGTCGCGGCTGTGATCGGCGCGCTTGATCAGGGAGGCATAGAGCCGGTTGATGCGGAGCCTTGGGGTGGTTTCGGCATTCAGGTCCACGCGCCAGCCTGTGCCGGAACGGCGGACGATCACATCCGGAATCACGTAGCCGGCGATCTTTTGGGAAATCTGGGCACCGGGACGGGGATTGAGCCGCTGGATCAATTCCACAGCTGTTTTCAATTCTTCCTCGGTGATTTTCAGGCGTCGCTGCAGGGTGGCGAAATCCCGTGCGGCCAGCAGATCCAAGTGTTGCTCGACGAGGGCGCAGGCCACGCAAAGTCCCGCGCTGGGAGTCTGTGCCTGCAGTTGCAACAGCAGGGCTTCGCGTAAGTCGCGGGCGCCCACTCCGAGGGGATCAAAGCGCTGGATGCGTTGCAGGACTGCCTGGATCTCCTCGGTATCCGTGACCAGATCCGGGCCCAGTTCAGCCGCCAGGGCTTCCAGCGATTCGGTTAGGTAGCCATCCTCGCTGATGGCGTCAATGATGGCCAGGGCAATGGCTTGGTCGGTATCGGAAAAGGTGGTCAGGCGCATTTGCCACAGCAAATGGTCTCGTAACTCGCCGCCTTCCTGGCTGGGCGTCTGGTTGAAGTCCCAGGCTTCCCCGCTACCGCCGACGCTGCTTTCGTCGCCCTGAGACCAGGGATCCTCCCAGGCCGCGTCGAAATCGTCACCGCCGCCTTCCTCCTGGGATTCGGCTGGCGCCTCCGGAGCGGCCAGGGAATCGGTGGGTGTTTCGGCGTATTCGCCGTCGGCCTCTTCGCCCCCCTCCGCCTCACCGTTCTCGATCATCAAGTTGCTGTCAAGGACGGTTTGGATTTCCTGCTGCAGTTCGATCGAGGAGAGCTGCAACAGACGGATCGCCTGTTGCAGTTGGGGCGTCATGGTCAGACGTTGGCCCAGCTTGAGTTGCAGAGTCTGCTTCATGGGTTGAGTGAGCAGTTGGCGGAAATCATTGCGTTCAAATTCTACTCCCTTGCAACGGGACGTGACACGGCTGAAACAAAGGGGTTCAGAGCTGGAAAGCCTGGCCCAGGTAAACCTCCCTGACTGTCTTATCGGCCAGGATGTGCTCGGGCTCACCTTGGGCAATCACCCCGCCTTCGTTAAGGATATAGGCGCGCTGGCAAATATGGAGTGTCTCACGGACATTGTGATCCGTGATCAGCACGCCGATCTGGCGATTGCTCAAATGCATGACGATACGCTGGATATCGACCACCGAGATGGGGTCGACGCCGGCAAAAGGCTCGTCCAGCAGGATAAATCGTGGTTCGGCAGCCAGCGCCCGGGCGATTTCCAGGCGTCGCCGTTCCCCACCCGAGAGGCTCATGCCGCGCGAATCGTGCAGATGGGCAATGTGGAACTCTTCCAAGAGGGCGTTGCAACGTTGCTGGCGAGACAATGCCGAAAGGCCGGGGCGTAGTTCGAGGACCGCGAGGATGTTCTCGGCCACGGACAGGCGGCGGAATACGGAGGCTTCCTGGGGCAAATAGCCGATGCCGCGGCGGGCCCGGACATGGATCGGCAACACCGAGATGTCCTCGCCATCGAGCAGGATGCGCCCCTCGTCGGCACTGACCAGTCCCGCCATCATGTAGAACATGGTGGTCTTGCCGGCGCCATTGGGTCCCAGCAGGCCGACGACTTCCCCGGCCTGGACCTGCAGCGAGACTCGGTTCACCACCGACCGTCCTCGATAGCGTTTGGTCAGTGATTCGGCTTGGAGGATGCTGCTCATGGCGCGGTGGGACCTGAACCGGAGCGCGGCTGAATCGTGATGCGCACCCGATCCGCGCCGCCTTCCTCGCTGGTCGCCAGGATGCGCTGGTTGCGCCGATCGTAGACCAGTCGGTTGCCGGACACTTCATCGGTGCCCTGGCGTATCCAGGCTTCGCCGCTCAATTCGAGCTGGCCTGACTCCGACTGGTAACGCATGGTTTGCGCTTTTGCTTCCATTGCGGGGTTGCCCGCGTCGGCCGGCTGGCTGAAGTGAGCCGGACTGCCGGTGATCTCGATGTGTTGGGGCGCGCCACGGGCCATGTGACTCAGGGTCACCCGTTCGCCAGTGAATACGGCGGCGCCCTGGGTGATCCGGACATTGCCGACGAAAATGCTTTGGCGTTGTCCTTGGTCCAATTCGGCCCGATCTGCTTCGATCTGGATGGGCAGATCCACCGGCGGTGCCGCTGCCAGAGGCGATGCCATGAGGCCGCTCAGGCCAAGCAGAAACGCCGCCCGGATGGATGGTGTGTTGCCGGCTTTACGGAACATATCGCGCCCTCACCTGGCCCAGCAGGACGACCTGGCCTTGCCTCAGGTCTGCATCGATCCCCTGTGCTGCAAGCCGGTTGTCGCCTTGCGTCAAGGTAACCGGAGCGTTGGAATGGAGCTGCTGGGTTTGGCTTCGGTATTCCAGTTCGCCGGTCACAAGCCGCCACGGCAGACCCGCGTGAGGATCCTGGATCTCGATGCGGACCGGGGCGGCGAGTCGCATGGGCAGGTTTTGATCGTCGGGGATAAAGCCGCTGGGCGCCTGCAGGCGATTGGGGACGGCCTGTTCATTGGGTTGCAACAAGGTCACCTCGGTCAGTGTGGTTCCCACGAGCGATGGCAGATGGCTCGCTGTCTTGGTAAACAAACGCAGGGAGAGCCGACCCGCATCATCCAGTCGGTCGATACGGGAGCCGTGGAGCTCATAATCCGCCTGTGTGTTGCCGTTTTCCGCGTCCGTGTCATCATTTTCCCGCAAGGGGTTGAACACCAGGAATGCGGCCAAGGCACCCAAGGGCAGCAGAAAGCCCCATGGGCGTCGAATCGCCCGATTCACGGCGCCGGCTGCCAGTCGGTCGGCAGGGCATCCTGGGCCGCCAGGATCATGTCGCAGACCTCGCGCGCCCCGCCTTGTCCGCCGCCGGCCTGAGTGACCCAATGCGCAGCCTGGCGTACGGCGGGATGAGCATCGGCCACCGTGCAGGCGAGGCCCGCCAAGGCCATGGGAGCCAGGTCAATCACATCATCCCCCACATAAGCGCACTGCTCTGGTGGAAGCGTCAGTTCGCCCAGCAGCTGGCGCAGGATCGGCAGCTTGTTCTCATTGCCTTGGTAGACATGGGTCACGCCCAAGGCATTCATGCGGCGTAGCACCACCGGAGAGTCGCGTCCGGAGATGACGGCAACGGCAATGCCATGGCGTGCCAGCAGCTTGATTCCCAGCCCGTCGCGGGCATGGAA
>JBAUIG010000113.1:0-13152 GCA_049682735.1 Candidatus Macondimonas sp.
CGCGCTCGGGGACTGGAGTGGCCGGCGGCTGCGGCCCTGGCCAACGTGGCGGCCAGCTGGGTGGTGGGCAAGCTGGGAACGGTGGCGATCAGCGCCGTGGAACTGCGCCAGGCGGTGGGGGAGGCCAATGGCGAGAGCCATGGCGTGATGGACGAACCGGCCCTGTTGGCTGCGGTGACCCGGGCGCGCGCTGCCGGGGAGCGGGTGGTGATGACCAATGGCTGCTTCGATGTCCTGCATCCCGGGCATATTCGCTATTTGCGTCAGGCCCGGGCGCTGGGGGATCGACTGATCGTGGCGGTGAATGACGATGCCTCGGTACGCCGCCTCAAAGGCGCGGATCGACCGGTCAATGCCTTGGTAGACCGCATGGCGCTTCTTGCCGCCCTGGATGGTGTCGACTGGGTGGTGCCGTTCGGCGAGGACACCCCGGAGCGGCTGATTGGCGCGGTGCTGCCGGATGTGCTGGTCAAGGGCGGTGACTATACCGTCGAGCAGATTGCCGGCGCCAGGTGCGTCCAGGCCGCCGGCGGGGAAGTGCGCGTGTTGCCCTTCGTGGCGGGTTATTCCACCACGAGCCTGCTGGATCGGGTACGCAAGCGAGGGGACGCCTGAGATGTACCGTCGGCTGTATACCGCGCTGTTGACGCTGTTGCTCCCGATCCTCGCCGTGCTGTTTGCCTGGCGCTTGTGGCGGCGCCCCGAATATCGCGACCGCTGGTGGCAGCGACTGGGTTTTGCCGGCCCCCGGCGTCCGCAGCCATGCATCTGGATCCATGCCGTGTCGGTGGGGGAAGTGGCCGCCGCGACACCCTTGATCAAGCGCCTGCAGTGCCGTTACCCGACTTGGCCGGTGGTCGTCACGACCCTGACCCCAACGGGCGCGGATCGGGTGCACCGCAATTTTGGCAACAGCGTGACCCACTGCTACCTGCCGCTGGACACACCCGGCGCCATGGACCGTTTGCTCGATCGCATCCAGCCCCATCTGGCCGTGATCATGGAAACGGAACTGTGGCCAAATCTCCTCGCTGCCTGCAGGCGGCGCAACATTTCCGTCATCATTGCCAATGCCCGCATTTCGCCGCGTTCGCTCAAGGCCTATCTGCGCCTGCGGCCCTTGATTCAGGAAATGCTGAAGAACGTGACTTGGGCGGCGTCACAAAGCCAATCAGATGCGGGCCGGCTGGCCCAGATGGGGCTTGATCCGGAGCGGATCCAGGTTATGGGTAATCTGAAGTTTGAATTCCACGAGGGCGAGTCGCGGGCGTGCCCGACCAACTGGCGAGCCGGCTGGGGCGCGGCCCGACGGGTCTGGGTGGCGGGCAGTACCCACGAGGGCGAGGATGCGCAGCTGATCGATGCCCTGTTGTTGTTGCGCAAGCGCTGGCCGGATCTGCTGCTGGTACTGGTGCCGCGCCATCCCCAGCGTTTTGCGGCGGTGCGCGCTCTGTTGGACGCCCGGGGCGTTGCGTATGCGCGGCGCAGCGCTGGAGAGTGGCCGGCAGCGGACATGCCCGTGTTTCTGGCGGATACCATGGGCGAACTGGGCTCGCTGTACGGAGCGGCTCATGTGGCCTTCATTGGCGGCAGTTTGGTACCCATTGGGGGACACAATGCCTTGGAAGCCGCAGTGCATGGCGTGCCGGTGCTGACAGGACCAGCCGTCTTCAACTTCCAGGAGATCTATGAGGCCCTGCGAGAAGTGGGAGCCGCGGTGACAGTGGAAGATGCCGAATCCCTGGCCGATAGTGTGGAACGATGGCTCAAGGACCCTGGCGCGGCGCAACGGGCGGGGGAGCGCGGCCGGCAGTGGGTAATGGCGAATCAGGGCGCACTGGATCGGTTGTGGGCGCTGGTGGACCTTTATCTTGCGGGGGCGGGATCCCCCTTGTCGGGTTCCGTCGCGCCTGCCCCGCCAGTTGCCAAGGCCCTCAGGATTCAGTAGCGCGGCAGGGCGGGGTCGATCTGCGTGGACCAGGCGTCGATGCCACCGGTCAGATTATAAACGGGACCGTAGCCTTGGCTCAGCAGGAATGCGGCCACTTGGGCGCTGCGCATGCCATGGTGGCAATAAACAACCACGGGGCGATTGCGGGGCAGTGACTCGATGCGTGCCGGAACCTGACCCATGGGAATCAACAGGCTGCCGGGCAGATGGGCGATGGCATGTTCCCAGTCCTCCCGCACGTCCAGCAACAGCGGGGGTGCTGCTTCATCCAGCCACTCGGCCAGTCGGCGGACATCGACCGTATCCATCGCCCCTACCTCTCCGCAGTTAGAAAGTGAAGGCCGCCGGCATGCGGGCATGTACCAGCGGCGGTAGACAGGTTTCCAGCAGGCTGCGCCGCACCCATTTGTCCACTGCGACGCGGGTGAAGAGCACCACTTCCATCACGGGCTCGGTGCCCACGATCAGCAGCAGCCGCCCCCCGAGGGTCAATGCGCGGTGGAAGCCCTCATGGTAGAGCGGCAGCGAGCCGGTCACCACGATCACGTCGTGCTGCTGTTCGACGCCGGGCAAACCCAGTCCCAGGTCTTCGCAGGCCAGTTGTACGTTGGTGAGGCCCAGGCTCGCCAGACGTGGTGCGGCCGTCGCGATGAAGTCGGCGTGGATGTCTACACTGCGTACGGCGCGACCGAGATGGGCCAGGCAAGCCGTTAAGTAAGCACTGCCCGTGCCCACTTCCAGAATCTGATCGAGCGGATCGATGTCCAGCGCTTGCAGCAGCCGGGCAGCCAACTTGGGCTCTTCCATCACCTGCCCATGACCCAGCGGAATCAAGGTGTCGGCATAGGCCAGCGATCGATAGGCGGGCGGGACGAAGGATTCGCGGGGCAAGGAGTCCATCAGTTCCAGCACCCGTTGATCCTGCACCGACCAGGTTCGAATCTGCTGTTCCACCATACTGCTGCGGGCCTGCTTGAGATCCACCACGTATCACTCCTCGGGCAATGTCGAATCAAGACGCGCAAGTCTAGCATGCGATCGGCGACTTTCTTCCCCCGCTGCCGCAGGGGATACAATGATCTCACCGGGCCCGGCCTCCAGCGGCGGCGGCCGTCCAAGCGAGGAAAACCAAAGATCATGAGCGCCATCCCCACCGAATTGACCGAACGCATCGAACGGCTCAGCGACGCGCTGACCCAGCCCCATCCCGGTTCCCGGAAGATCCACGTCACCGGGTCGCGACCCGATCTGCGGGTGGCGATGCGCGAGGTGGTGCAATCGCCGACCCGTAGCGCCCAGGGGATGGAGGACAATCCACCCATCACCCTCTACGATCCCTCCGGTCCCTATACCGACGTACAGGCGGTGATCGACCTGAGCGCTGGCCTTGCTCCGCTGCGCCGTAACTGGATCGTCGAGCGGGGGGACACCGAACCGCTCGCCGGTCCCACTTCGACCTATGGGCAGGATCGGCTGAAGGCCCCGGAACTTGCCGATGTGCGCTTTGCCCGCGTGCATCCGCCGCGCCGTGCCAAAGCGGGCGCCAATGTCACCCAGATGCATTACGCGCGGCGTGGTCTCATCACCCCCGAGATGGAATACATCGCCATCCGGGAAAACCAGCGCCTGGACGTCCTGCGGGAAACCTACGAACGGGCCGGAATCCTGCGCCGTCATCCCGGACAGGCCTTCGGCGCCCGCCTGCCGGAGCTGGTGACACCGGAATTCGTGCGAGCCGAGGTCGCTGCCGGTCGCGCCATCATTCCCGCCAACATCAACCATCCCGAGAGCGAGCCGATGATCATCGGCCGTAATTTCCTGGTGAAGGTGAACGCCAACATCGGCAATTCGGCGGTGACCAGTTCCATCGCCGACGAAGTCGAGAAGCTGGTCTGGGCGATCCGCTGGGGCGGCGATACGGTGATGGATTTGTCCACCGGCAAGCACATCCACGAAACCCGTGAATGGATCATGCGCAACTCGCCTGTTCCCATCGGCACCGTGCCGATCTACCAGGCGCTGGAAAAGGTTGACGGCAAGGCTGAAGCCCTGACCTGGGAGATCTTCCGCGACACCCTGATCGAGCAGGCCGAGCAGGGGGTGGATTACTTCACCATCCACGCCGGGGTGCGGCTGGCCTACATTCCGCTCACCGCCCAGCGCGTCACCGGCATCGTCTCGCGCGGTGGCTCGATTCTGGCCAAGTGGTGCCTGGCCCATCACAAGGAGAATTTCCTCTACACCCATTTTGAGGAAATCTGCGACATCATGAAGGCCTATGACGTGAGTTTTTCGCTGGGCGATGGCCTGCGGCCGGGTTCGATCGCCGATGCCAACGACGCCGCCCAGTTCGCGGAACTCAAGACCCTGGGCGAATTGACCCAGATCGCCTGGCGGCATGATGTGCAGGTGATGATCGAAGGGCCGGGGCATGTGCCCATGCAACTCATCAAGGAGAACATGGACAAGGAGCTGGCCGAATGCTTCGAAGCGCCGTTCTATACGTTGGGGCCGCTCACCACAGACATCGCGCCGGGCTACGACCACATCACTTCCGCCATCGGCGCGGCGCAGATCGGCTGGTACGGCACCGCCATGCTGTGTTACGTGACGCCCAAGGAGCATCTGGGCCTGCCCAATCGCGATGATGTGCGGGAAGGCATCGTGACCTACAAGATCGCCGCCCACGCCGCCGACCTGGCCAAGGGACACCCAACGGCGCAGCTCCGCGACAACGCCTTGTCCAAGGCGCGCTTCGAGTTCCGCTGGCAGGATCAGTTCAATCTGGGGCTCGATCCCGAGAAGGCGCAGGAATTTCATGATGAAACCCTGCCCAAGGAGGGTCACAAGGCAGCTCACTTCTGTTCCATGTGTGGCCCGCAGTTCTGCTCGATGCAGATCACCCAGGACGTGCGCGCCTATGCCGCGCGCCAGGGCCTCGGGGAAGCCGAAGCGCTGCAGCAGGGCATGACGGAAAAAGCCTTGGAATTTCGCCGTGGCGACGGGGATCTCTACCGCTCCGAGTGACTACCAGCGATCCCAGCGCCGCGGCCGTTTCAGCCCGAACAGCCGCGGCAGCCCGAGGCCGATGAGGGTGCCCAGAATCATCACCAGCGCACCGGCCACGAAGCTGTCGCGGCGACCGCGATCATCCAGCCGCGCGGTCTGTTGTTCCAGTGCCTGGATTTGAAGGCGCAGGCTGGCCACTTCTTCGCGCAGCTTCTGGTTGGCCTCTGCCATGTGCAGGCCATCCTGGGACAGCTTGAGGGCATCCCTCAACTGCTGGGTTTCCGTGCGCAGCTGTTCCAGCTCGGGGGCGTTGCGCGCACTGGCGGCCTGCAGGGTTTCCGCCTGGATGCGCAGTTGCTGATTCTGTTCGCGCAGTTCGGCAAACTCCCGGCTGGCGTGGTCCATGCGCGGGCGGACCGGCGGCGCTGTCATGAGCTGGCTGCTACGTACCCAACCTATCTGCCCGGCGCGGGTGCGGATCTGGGTCCAGCCGCCGGGCGCTGTGGTCATGACCTCCACAGGCGCGCCGGGAGGGATCTGCCCGGTCACCCTCTTGGTCTCGCCCGGTTGTTGCCGGAGTTCCACGCTGGGTTGGTCGCTGATGTACTGGTTCTGGGCTGCAAATGTGGGCATGGCCTGCAAGAATGTCAGCGACAGCATGATCTTCGTATAGCGCCAGGCCATGGCAGTTAAATCGAACGGCTTGGTGGTTTTCATCAGCGTGGACGTTCCTTTTTTCTCGACACGGCACGCCGTAGATGGCGGAGTCGTCGCTTGATCCAGTGCGATGCCCGTTCAATGCCCAGCCGACGCAGGTGAGTGCGATCTTCTGGTGCGATATTGCGATAGCCGTCGTATTTCAGCTTGAGCCAGGCATTGCGGTCGAATTGCTGGGCGATCCGGAATAGCCCTTGAGATAGTGGATTGCCGCCGCGCACCATGGCTGCGCCGAAATCAACGATGCAGGGCATATCACCTACCTGGACCAGCAGATTGTCCTTGCGCTTGAGGTCGGTATGCGCCACCCCGCGGGCATGCACAGCCTCGATGATTTCCCGGAGTTGCTCGAAAAATGGATGCGCCGGCGTAAGGCGAGTCTGGGCAGCGCGGAAGCTTTCACCTTCCACGTAATCAAGCACGAGGTAGCGCCCATCGACCAGACCGTGACAGCGGGGGATACCCGGAAGACCTTCCAGACGGGCATAGATGCTGTGTTCACGGCGAATGATCCAGCGCTCGACCCAGCCCCAAAGCGGATTGCCCCGGGGAATCTTGACAGCATAACGTCCCACCGAATCGACATAGACATAGAGATGGGATTGGGAACCACCGGTCATGGCCCGGCTCCCGTTCAGGAGCTGCTGCTCGATGAAGCGGGAAATTGCCGCATGGTCCGGCCCGCGGTAAGCGGAGGTGCTGGGATCCAAATGTTCAGCCCAGACGCTGGAACAGAACCCACAGTCCCCACAACAGGGCTACGGCGATAATGGGCTCACCATTGGCGCGCAGGCTTTGGGTGAATGACCAGTCGCCGTTGAAGGCCTGAGGGAATCGGTCGAAACGGGGTATAAGTGCATGGGTACTGGCTGCCCATTGCTGCCAACGTTCCCCAAACAGCCGTTCCAGCTTGCCATCTTCGCGCGCAATGGCTGGAGGATAAAACCCCCACACCACGGCCACAGCCAGGGGGTAGGCCCACCACAGGCCGCTGGCGAGGCAATAGCCCAGCAGCAGGGTGAGATTGCCGACATAGAGCGGATGGCGGACCAGGGCATAGGGGCCATCCTGGGCCAATTCCTGATCTTTCTTGATGTGGCCGGATGCCCATAGCCGCACCAGCAGACCCACGGCAATGAGACTCGCAGCGATGGAGAAGCTCACCGGCCCCGTCGGAACTCCCACAGCACACAGCAGGGCAATCAGGGCAATTCCAAGAAATTGGCGATATTTATCGCGGCGATGCACCAGATTATGGCGGACATGCAAGGCTTTGCTGGACATGGCGTTTCCTGACGGAGGATTCCGGAGTGGGCGCCACTTTATGCCGGTGCACGGATGTGATCAAGGTGGTCTGGTCGGGACAAGGCAAAGTTGCCCCATGTTTTCACCTGCAGAGAGGCGATTGCAGTAAAAAAAGGGCCTTCACGAAGAAGGCCCAAAAGCGTCCAACTGGCGATACGGATGGTTGCTCACGGAGTAAAGGTGACTGCAATGGGAGTGAACATGTTGGCCACTGTGCTACCGAAAACCGGGATGGAGCTGATCAGGGTCGTACGGACTGCCATATTGACGGTTGGCAGGACGACATCATTGACCGCGGTCAGGCCCCTGTTACGTACGGTAGGAACCAGATTTGGCGCACGTGCATTAACGAGCTGATAGGCGCCGCTGGCCGGTGTGGCAGCCAGCACGGCGGTGTCGAAAGTAAACAAGCTCATGCTGCCGGCGGATAGTGAATATGTGCCTTGGGCTTCCACGGCAGCCAGTTCGTCGAGACTCATGGCTTTCTTGTCGGCTTGTGCAGTCATGGGCAGCAAGACCATGGCGGCAAGGCCCAGCAGGGTGCGGAAATTCTTCATGGGTATTCTCCCTCGGTGATTGTTTTGTCGGTTCGGATTGAACCCCCGATGCCGGTCTGTTGAGACGCCGGTCGGGTCAACAAGGGTTATGCAGGGGATGTGCCAATTATATAATTTTATGATAAATAAGAATTTTTTATCGCAAGTTGGCGATTTGAGTGACGTCCGCCGTCAGCTTGTGACGTCCCGCCGGACGTGGCGCGTCACTCCGCAACACGGGTGACTTGTCCCAATGTTTCACCCATCCGGACGGTGCCGCCATCCTGGCGTTGGGGAGCCCAGTCTGTATACCCATGGCTGAATAGCAGGATCACGGTGGAGCCCATGTTGAAGCGGCCCAGCTCCGCGCCCCGCGCCAGGCGAGGTTCCCCATTGAAGGTTTGCCAATGCGGCGCTTTGCCATAGGGCGGCGTCACCACGCCGGACCAGACGGTTTGCATGCTCCCCACGAAAATGGCACCTACCAGGATCACGGCCATGGGACCGGCGCCGGTTTCAAATACGGTGATGAGCCGTTCGTTGCGGGCATAGAGGTTCGGGACCGTGCGGGCGGTGGCGTCATTGACGCTGAATAGCCGGCCCGGAATGTAGCCGGTGCGGAGCAGGGCGCCGGAAAGCGGCATGTGGATGCGGTGATAGTCCTGTGGGGAGAGGTAAATTACGGCATAGGATCCGCCGGTGAACATCTGTGTCAACGCTGCATCCCCGCCCAAGAGGGCGTCGAGCGCAAAGTACTGGCCCTTGGCCTGGACCAGCGTGGCACCGTCCAGAACGCCGATCTGACCGATGTGGCCGTCCACGGGGCTTGCGACTACCAGTTCCCCAGGCGCCAAAGGGCGGGCGTCTTCTCGCAAGGCGCGTGTAAAGAAGGCATTGAAGTCGCGGTAATGCTCCGGATCGGCATTTTCGGCTTCGGTAAGATCGATGTCATAAAGCGCCGAAAAGGCACGGATGAAGGCGTTTTTGAATGGCCGCCAGGTGATGCGGGTCAGCCGGTACATGATTCCGGAGAGAGCATGCTGGGGCAGATGGTCTTGTAGCCAGGCATTGGCCTGATCCAGGCGGCTGGGTTCGGTCATGGTTTCCTCGGCAGGCAGGCGATCTGGCGGCGCAGCATGCAGCGACAGTGGTGAGATGGTGACAGCAAGGGCCAGGAAGAGCAGATCAAGGCGAATGATTCCACAGATGCGCATGGCTTGGCATGGTTTCAGTTCAGGGCGGTCGTTTATGATAGGCGATTACAGAATGCAAGAGATGGATGGGCATGGAGCAACTTGAACCGGTGGCGGAGACCTTGGTCACGCTGACCGACTGCATCCGCTGGGGCGCCAGCCAATTCAACGCCGCTGGCCTGCATTTCGGACACGGGACGGACAACGCATTTGACGAGGCCTTCGGGCTCGCATTGCAAACCGTACACCTGCCGTTCGATCTGCCACCGCGCTATCTGGACGCCCGGCTCACCCTTGCGGAACGCCTGGCCATCCTGCGCCTGTTCGAGCGTCGCATCCGTGAGCGCCTGCCCGCCGCCTACCTGACCGGGGAAGCCTGGTTTGCCGGCCTGCCGTTCCATGTGGATAGCCGTGTGCTGGTGCCGCGCTCGCCCCTGGCCGAATGGATCGCGCGCGGTTTCGAACCCTGGCTAGAGGCGGAGGAGATCACACGGATCGTGGACATCGGCACCGGCAGCGGTTGCATCGCGGTGGCTTGCGCCCTGGCCTTCCCCGAGGCGCTGGTTGATGCGGCGGATGTGGATGCCGGTGCGCTGGAGGTGGCGGCCCGCAACATCGCGCGCCATGGCCTGACGGATCGGGTTCATCCCTATCGGGCTGATGTGTATCAGGGGCTGCCGTTGGGCCGTTACGATCTCATCATCAGCAATCCGCCGTATGTCGATGCCGCCGATTTCGCCAGCTTGCCCGCCGAGTACCGCCACGAGCCGAGCCATGCCCTGGCGGCCGGCGCCGATGGCCTGGATGTCGTGCGCCGTATCCTGGCCGGCGCCGGTGCGCGCCTGAATCCGGGCGGCATTCTGGTGGTGGAGGTGGGCAACAGTGCCGAGGCCGTGGCTTGCACCTGGCCCGGCGTGCCATTCACTTGGCTGGATTTCGAGCATGGGGAGGACGGCGTGTTTCTGCTCACCGCCGAGCAACTGGATGAACACGCCGCTGCCCTGGGCGCGAGCTGAGACGGGGAACACACCATATGTCGGGCAACACCATCGGCCGTTTGTTCACCCTCACCAGCTTCGGCGAAAGTCACGGCCCGGCCCTGGGTGGCATCGTCGACGGCTGCCCGCCGGGCCTGCCGCTCGATGAGGCAATTTTGCAGCGGGATCTCGATCGGCGCCGGCCGGGGACTTCACGCTACACCACCCAGCGCCGCGAACCCGATCAGGTGCGCATCCTTTCGGGGGTGTTCGAGGGCATCACCACCGGCACGCCCATCGGTTTGTTGATCGAAAACGTGGACCAGAAGTCCAAGGACTACGCCAACATCGCTGACAGCTTCCGGCCCGGCCATGCCGACTACACCTACCAGCAGAAGTACGGCATCCGCGACTATCGGGGCGGGGGCCGCTCATCGGCCCGCGAGACCGCCGTTCGCGTCGCCGGCGGCGCCATTGCCCGCCACTATCTGCAAACCTGCGCCGGCATCCGCATTCGCGGCTATCTGGCGCAGCTTGGACCCCTCGTGCTCGATCCGGTGGATCTGGACGCGGTCGACGACAATCCGTTTTTCTGTGCCGATCCTGCGCGGGTGCCCGAGCTGGAGGAATACATGAACGCCCTGCGCAAGGAAGGTGATTCCATCGGCGCGCGGGTGAATGTGGTGGCGACCGGCGTTCCGCCGGGTCTGGGGGAGCCTGTGTTTGACCGGCTGGATGCGGATCTCGCCCATGCGCTGATGAGCATCAATGCCGTCAAGGGCGTGGAAATCGGCGACGGCTTCGGCTGTGTCAACGCCAAGGGCACAACCTTTCGCGATGAGATAACACCCGAGGGTTTTCTCAGCAACCATGCCGGCGGGGTTCTGGGTGGCATTTCCTCAGGGCAGGCACTGCTCGCCAGCATTGCCTTGAAACCCACCAGCAGCCTGCATTTGCCCGGCCGGAGCGTGAATCGCGCGGGCGAGGCGGTGACGGTGCGCACCACCGGCCGCCACGATCCCTGTGTCGGCATCCGCGCCACCCCCATCGCCGAGGCCATGGTGGCGCTGGTGCTGATGGATCATTACCTGCGTCACCGCGCCCAGAACGCCGGGGTGCGCAGCGCAACGCCGGTGATTCCCGCCACGCCAGAGCGGTGATGGCGCCGCCCCGAACCGCGCCGCTGGCGGGGTTTTATTTCTTTCATTTTGGATTGCTTGGCCTGCTCCTGCCCTACCTGCCCTTGTATCTGCAGGAACAGGGGCTTGCGGGCCCGGTCATCGGCGCACTGATGGGCCTGCTGATGGGCGCCAAGCTGGTCAGTCCGCCGCTGGTGGGCCTGTGGATCGATCGGCGCGGTGATCTGTTGCTTCCCTTGCGCGTCAGTCTGCTGGCGACCCTGTTGGCCTGGGGGCTGTTCATGCAGGCGCGTGGCACCGTGGCCATCGCGGTCGGTTTCGCGGCCTTGGCCTTGTCCTGGGATGCCACCCTGCCTGCCTTCGAGACTTTGACGTTCAACCGCCTCGGCCCGGCGCGAGTGGGCCTTTATGGCCGGATTCGCCTCTGGGGTTCCCTGGGTTTCATTGCGGCCGGCCTGGGCGGCGCGATGCTGCTGACGGGACCCATGGAAACCGTGCAGCGTCTGCCCGCGATTGGACTGGTCCTGGTAACGGCGATGGTGTTCGCTGGTTTTTTGCAGCGCTCGCCTGCGCGCATGCCCGCCGCACCGGTTTGGCAAAGTTGGCGCGTCTTGTTGCGTCGGCCGGGGGTGGCCGGGTTGTTGTTTGCTTTGTTCCTGCTTCATCTGAGTCATGGCCCTTACTACGCCTTCTTCACGCTCTATCTGGAAGGCTTGGGTTATGACCGCCGCAACATCGGCCTGTTGTGGGCGCTGGGGGTGGTGGCGGAAATCGGCCTCTTCTGGGCCGCGCCGCGGCTGTTCGAACGCTTCGATCGGCGGCGCCTGTTGCTGACGGCCTTGTTGCTCACTGTATTGCGCTGGGCATTGATCAGCACCCTGGCGAGCCATCCGGCGCCCTTGATTGCGGCCCAGATTCTGCATCTGGCAAGTTTCGGTCTGTGTCATGCCGTCGGCATGAGCTATGTGCACGCCCTGTTTCCCGGCGCGCTGCAGGGGCGTGGACAAGCACTCTATAGCGCCTTGGGCTTCGGGGCCGGCGGGATCGTGGGCAGCGCGCTCGGTGGACTCTTGTGGTCGGCCGGATGGCGCGGCGGGGTGTTCGCCCTGTCCGCATTGTCTGCCTTGCTCGCGGTTGGCGTCGCCTGGCGTGGCATCCCGCAGTGGCTGCCGTCAGGGTTGTCCTCTGGTGAGTCCAGCCGTCGGCTATCTTGAGTGCGCTTGGGGAACGCCTGCGATTGATGGATCAGTCACTGTGGCGGCAAGTGGATGCAGATGATGCCCTTGAACGGGGCGTGGGATTTTGCGCTCTCTGCCGAGCCGCGCCTCACTGCGAATCGAACAAATCCATTTGCCCGTCCAGTCGGGGCGGGCGGAAGTGCATGCAATCCAAGGGTGGCAGGGGGGCGTCCAATCCCAGGCGGCGGGCGGCCACGGCAAAACGCTGGGCCAGAAGGTCGGCGAAGACGCCCGCCCCGCGCCGGCGCACGCCGAATTCCGCGCGGTAAACCGATCCGCCGTGCATCTGGCGTAACAGGCTCAGGACGTGTTCGGCGCGATCCGGCACATGGGACTGCAGCCAGGCGGTGAAGACCTCAACCAGTTCATGAGGCAGGCGTAGCAGGCCGTAGTGGGCACTCAGGGCGCCGGCCTCCCGCGCCGCGGTGAGGATGCGCTCCAGTTCCGCATCGGTGAGTGCCGGGATCACCGGAGAGATGGAGACGGTGACCGGGATGCCGGCCTCGCGCAGTCGGCGAATGACCTTGAGTCGCCGCGCCGGACCGGCTGCGCGCGGTTCCAGCCGCCGCGACAGATCCTCGTCCAGCGTGGTGAGGGTGATGCCCACCTGCACCAGTTGGCGGGCGGCCAGGGGCGCGAGCAGATCCAGATCGCGCTCGATGAGGGTGGCCTTGGTGATGAGCATGAAGGGGTGCTCGGTCTCGGCCAATACCTCCAGCAGGCGGCGGGTGAGCAGAAGCCGGCGTTCGACGGGCTGGTAGGCGTCGGTGTTCACGCCAAAAGCGATGGGCGCTGGGCGATAGCCGGGCCGCGCCAGTTCGCGCCGGAGCTGGTCGGGTGCGTCGGGCTTGTGGAAGATGCGGGTTTCGAAATCGAGCCCGGGCGAGAGGCCGAGAAAGGCGTGGCTGGGGCGGGCATAGCAGTAAACACAGCCGTGTTCACAACCCCGGTATGGGTTGATGGAGCGGTCGAAGGGCAGATCCGGGGAGCGGTTGAAGCTCAGCACCGTGCGGCTGTGATCCACCAGCAGCACGGTGTCGGGGGTCTCGGTCTCGACAAATTCGGCATCGCGCTCGGCGCTTTGGAC